>JBHOTF010000054.1:0-15497 GCA_042584005.1 Bacteroidota bacterium | reverse complement strand
ATTCCGGGCTGATATTATTAATCTGTTTTATATTAGTCAGGTTTTGCAATTTTAACATATTAAGTAAAGCCGAATTTCTAAAGTCAATTTTACCATTTGTGTCAATAGAAAAAATACCGGTCTTAACATTTTCTATTATTACTTTGAGAAGCTCTTTTTGTATTTCAAGATTCATTTTTGTTTTCTGAAGCTTTTGATTAAAAATATTCAGATTTTCGTTCAGAAGACGTTCATTTTTAAACTGACTTTGTTCAGGAAAGGAAAATGAGCTGTCATCATTTTTAACTGATTTGAAAAAAAGAGCCAGTTTTCGATTTGTTCTGTTAAGCCAATTAATAAGAATCACAATTGTTAATACCAATCCGGCCAATGAAATAATTACATAAAAAAAATCTTGTTTCAGCAAATTAAATGCAAAAACAATACATAATCCTAACATAACCAGAACATGTATCAACAGTCCTATATAGAGTTTATTATATACCATATTTCTTCATTTTATTGTATAATGTTTGCCTTGTAATGCCCAGTTGCTGCGCCACAATGCTTATATTTCCACTATTTATTTTCAGGGCTTTCAATATCATTTTCTTCTCCATTTCTATTAAAGTCATGCTACTATCGGGTGATAAACTGTCGCTAATTTCAGCAAAAATAAAATCAGCAGGATGTAATATTGAGTTTTCACTAAGTATAACAGCTTTCTCTATTGTATGTTGAAGTTCCCTGATATTTCCCGGCCAATTATATTGAACCAGTTTTTCTATTGCTTTCCCTGATATTTTCATTGTTCCTTTAATGTATTTTTCAGAGTATTTTTTAAGAAAATGCATAGCAAAACCCGGAATGTCTTCTCTTCTTTCCCTGAGTGGAGGTATCTCAACTGGAATAGTATTTATTCGGAATAAAAGATCTTCTCTGAAAAGTTTATTTTTTACTAAAGAATTAAGATCAACATTACTGGCACAGATAAGCCTTATATCTATTGGTATTTGTTTATTTGAACCAATAGGGTTAACTATCCTGTTTTGAAGGACGGTTAATAATTTAGTTTGGAGAGCCAGTGGGAGATTTGATATTTCATCTAAAAAAAGAGTTCCTTTATTTGCTAATTCAAATTTACCCTGCTTATACTCCTTTGCATCTGTAAATGCTCCTTTAGCATGCCCGAAAAGCTCACTCTCAAATAAGGTCTCCGGAATAGTACCAAGATCTACACTGACTAATAGTTCGTTTTTTCTGTTTGATAAACGATGTATTTCTCTTGTGATAATTTCTTTTCCTACTCCATTTTCTCCTGTAATTAAAATATTGGCATCAGTATTAGCTACTTTTCTGATTACCGTCATTACATATTCCATAGATTTTGAAGGCCCTGTGATAAATGATTCAGAATCTTTGTTTATTTCTCCTGTTAAAAATTCATTATTCCTGTTTAAGTGATTTATTTTCCTTTTCGACTGGTTTAATCTATATGCAGAATGAATTGTGGCAATAATTTTATGATTATTCCAGGGTTTAACAATAAAATCGGCAGCACCTATCTTTATTGCTTTAACAGCCAGATCAAAACTACCATAAGCTGTAATCATCACTACTGTAATTAAAGGTTCAATACTTAATATTTTTTTTAACCAGAATATACCTTCATTACCTGTATTTATTCCTGCATTAAAATTCATGTCCAACAGTATTACATCTATCGAATATTTATCGAGAAATTCGGGAATGCGATTTGGATCGGCAAGAGTGATTATTTCTTTTACTTCATCGGTTAATAACAATTCAAGAGTACTTAAAATACCCTTGTTATCATCAATTATTAGAATGCTTCCGTCAATCATATCTAACTGTCTAATTTTTTTACAGTCAATGTATGGGTTTTTTACAAGAAAACAAAAACAAAAATTGTAATAGACAGAATATCAAGTTATTAAGATTTTGGCATTTGATTAGCATATTAATATTGTAATTAAATTAAATTATCAGCTATGTTAAAACTATATATTCGTTTAGGAATTCGTCATTTAATCAAAAACAGGATTTTTTCAGTTATTAATATTATTGGACTGTCAATTGGAATGGCAGCCAGTATTTATGCTTTGATTTTTGTAAATCATGAAACAAATTTTGATAATTTCCATCCCAATCAGGATCAATTATACAGGACAAGCCTTTTATTAAAAAGCAGTGAAAGACAAATCAGTAGTGGATTATGTAATGCACCAATTGCTCCAGAAATAAACAGTGAAATTGCAGGGGTAGCTTCAAATTGTCGTGTTTCCGGGGGAGAAGCAGTGAAGCTGATTGTTAATAATGAGTTAGTTACAATAGAAAATCTCAGATATGCTGATCGCAACTTTTTTGATTTCTTAGGCTTTAAATTAATTAGTGGTAATATTACTGAGGTGCTAAAAGATCCTGGTAATATGGTTTTAACACAATCGGAAGCTAAAAGGATTTTTGGTGATAAAAATCCAATTGGGGAAGTCGTTCAAACATCAACTAACAAAGTTTATACTGTTACAGGTATTGCAGAAAATCCTCCTTCAAATACACATATTAATTTTGATGCCCTTGTATCATTTAAATCACTGGAAACATACGGAATCTATCTGGGCTGGGATGGAGGAAGGACATTTCTTTCATATTTAAAGCTTGAGAAAAATATTGATCCTGATCAGATTATAGAACAGTTTCCTGATTTTCTTGAAGAAAAAATAAATAAAAAGTATAGGAGTGTAGGTTGGGAAATGTCACTTGATTTACAGAAGATAAGCGATGTTCACCTAACTTCCAACCTGGATAATGATTGCGAAAGCAACCGTGACAAGAAATACCTTATGTTAATATTTTCAATAGCTGTAATAATTCTGTTATTGGCAGTAATAAATTATATTAATATTGCTTCAGCATTAACAAGTAGCAGAGTTAAAGAGATTGGAATAAGAAAAATTATTGGTGCCGTAAAAACCAGAATAATAAATCAGGTAGTAACAGAATCTCTTGTTTTATCATTTTTTGCCGGATTATTGGCAATAATATTTGTCAAAACCTTTTACACAGATTTGAATCTTTTTACCGGCACAAGTTTTGATCTTAAAGATTATACCGGTTTAACTATAATAATAACCAGTATTATATTTCTTATTACAGGTATTGCCTCAGGATTGAGCCCGGCGATTATTCTTTCTAATCAGAATATTATATCCGGACTTAATGAAAAAATTATGGGTATAAAAAAACAATTTGTAAGAAATATTTTAGTAGTATTTCAGTTTATCATTGCAATATTTTTGATTGTTTCATTCTTTGTTGTTAATAAGCAGGCAAATTTTGTTATAAATAAAGATTTAGGATTTGATAAGGAAAATCTTGTTCACCTTTCTTCTGAAACTGAATTTACTCATCAGGAAGCCATAAGGGTAAGAGAAGAAATTATGAAACTACCTGAGGTTGTTAATGTAAGTATGACCAGTCAAATGCTTGGTAGAGGATTAACCGCGAATGGTTACGCATTTGAAGATCTGGAAGGTATTCAAATAATAAGAATAATGTATACGGATGAGAAATTTTTGGATGTATTCGGATTAAAAATAAACAGGGGCAGGGAATTCTGGGATGATTATCAATCAGATCAGAATTCACTAATTGTAAATCAGGCCCTGGTCGATTTTGCAGGCTGGGATGATCCGATTGGAAAAACCATTTCCAGAAATAGCATAAACTATAAAATTGTGGGAGTGGTCAACAATTTTCATTTCGAATCTTTGGTGAAAGAAATTCAGCCCCTTATTCTATCGATGAATATTGCTAATGAATGGAGTTATTCTCATTTAAATATTAAATATAATACAAAGGATATTCAGGCATTAATTAGAAAATTAAAAGATTTATGGGAAATCCATATGCCAGACAGGCTTTTTGAATTTCAATATATGGACGACTATCTGTCGGCAAATTATAAAGATCTCCGGCAGTCACAAAAACTGGTGAGTATATTTTGTTTATTAGCTTTAATTATTGCTTCATTTGGATTGTTTGGCATGTCGGCCTTTGTTGCACGCAGCAGGGGTAAAGAAATTGGTGTTCGTAAAGTTAATGGAGCAAATATAAGTGATGTTGTTATCATGTTAAATATTAACATGGTAAAATGGATAATTATTGCATTTGTTATAGCCTGCCCGATTTCAATATTTGCTATGACAAGGTGGCTGGAAAATTATGCTTTCAAAACTACACTGAGCTGGTGGATATTTGTATTTTCAGGGCTAATTGCCATTTTAATAGCATTGATAACCGTCAGTTGGGAGGCCTATAGAGCAGCAAGAAAAAATCCGGTTGATACTTTTAAATATCAATAATATATATTATAATTAATAATGAATAATTAATAATTAATAATTAATAATTAATAATGAAGGACTATGTATAAGCAAGAATATCAGGGTTGTAGAGGTGTAAATATAATCATTATTAAATATATTATTGTAGTATTATTATTAAGTATTCCATTGATCGGATTCTCTCAGAAAGACCAAAATCTATCATGGTTATCACGAAGTAAAAACGATAAACAATCTTTTGAATTGTTGAATTCCATTAAACAATCAATAAGCAGAGATACCATAAAAAAACATGTTTATTATCTTGCGTCTGATTCCCTGAAAGGGCGGGGAACAGGTACGGAGGGGCAAAAGATTGCTGCAAAATATATCTCGTCAAGATTTTCCGATTATAATCTAAAGAATAAAAACAATTCGTATTACCAGTACTTTGATCTTAATAAATCGAAATATGGAAGAGTAGCATTTAAAAATGATGGTAATCGTGTGTATGGTTGGGGCACAATGTTATATTCATCTAATAAAACTGTAAAAATAAAAAAGGAAAATATAGAACTTGTTTTTATTGGCTATGGAAATAAAAGCCTTCTGGAAAATATTGATTTAAACTCAAAAACGCCCTTATTACTTGCAGAAACTATTGATGAGGTTTCTGAAAGAATAAAATATCTAAAGGAAAACTTTAATATTAATAAAGTATTTGTTTATTTAACAAATAATAAACTAAGAAAGAAAATATTTAAATTACAAAAAACTCCTTCAAGGGTTTATAGCTCAACTGATTATTCATTCGACAAGCTTGATAAAACTATTAACTCTGATTATAGTGGCGTTGATGTCGTTTGGTTACTTGGAAGTATTAACTATTCTGCATTCGGATACACAACCAATAAACTAATTGAGATGGGAAAAGATTGGGTGGAAAATGCTGAAAAGTATAATAATCTTCCAACATTTAAAACAGAGCTGAATATATATACCAAATGGTTTTCTGATCTTAAGCATACTGAGAATATTGTAGGTTATATAGAAGGATCAACTTATAAAGATGAATTTATTATAGTGTGTGGCCATTATGATCATACCGGAGTTAATATTATTAATGATAGTATAAATTATGGTGCAGACGATAATGCTTCCGGTACTTCAGGAGTAATGGAGCTGGCAAGAATTTTTGCCAAAGCCAGGGATAATGGTTTACGTCCCAATAGATCAATAGTTTTTATGGCTTTTAGTGGTGAAGAACTTGGTTTAAAAGGATCAAAATATTATGTAAATAATCCATTATTTCCTCTTGAAAACACAGTTGCAGTATATAATATGGATATGATAGGGCGGTTTGATAAGGATCATGCTGAAAATCATGATTACGTTTATGTAATGCATAAAGGCCCAAAAAAGTTGCAATATAAGAGTATCTCCAGGCGCTTAGCTAAGGAAATCGAAACAGAATTAAGTATTGATTTTACACCCGGATTATTATTGAGATTATTGTGGACTTTTGGTTCAGATCACTTTAATTTTGTTAAAAAGAATATTCCGGCAGTTTTATTATTAACCGGATTACACGATGATTATCATACTCCAAGGGATACGCCAGATAAAATAAATTTTCCTAACATAGAAAACATTCTGAAATATGCCTTTATGCATATATGGGAGCTTTCTAATAATACTAAGTATTAATTGGTTAATTTTTATCTATTAATTTTACTATTTCTGTATGGCCATTGTTTAATGCAAAGTCGCGTACAGTTTCGCCATCCTTATCTTTCAATGTAATATCGGCACCTGCAGCCAGAAGGGTTTTGAATACTTCAATTTGTCCCTCAGCCCCTGCAAACATTATTGCTGTAAAACCTTCAACACTGTCAGAAATATTAACTTCCGCCCCCGATTCAATTAATAATTTTACAGTTTCATTAGATGGTCCACTTGATGCATATATTAAAGCTGTCCTGTTATTAATATCTTTATGGTTTACAAAAGCATCATTCTTAAGTAAATATCTGACTATTTCAGTATGTCCGTTATACGCTGCCAGCATCATTGCTGTGCATTTGCTTTCATCCATACTGTCAACAGGCATACCTTCTTCGATTGATTTAACAACTATTTCATAATTCCCGTTTAAGGCAGCTTTATGAAAATCGTCGATTGATATTTTTACCTCATCAATTAAGATTTTATTATCACTTTCCGGTTTATTTGATCTTCGTCCTGAGCAGCTTATATCTATAAGGCTTAATATCAGTATTATAAAGATTATGATTTTTCTTGTTATATAATATTTTTCATACTTCATACTTACAATAATAGCAAAACTATAGCATTATTCATAGTAAATTGTTTTCAAGCCATATTCAATATAGCAAGTATAATATTCTATTAAATATTATTAAATTTGATTGAGTATTATTAAATGAGCTTATATGAATCCAAAGTCTGCAAGATTTAGTAGAATCGCTCTGGTTACTTTATCAATAGCCCAAACTGCTTGTGTTACATCTGATAAAAAAAATCTTGATGCAAAATCAGAGCTCATTGAAAAACCAAACGTTTTATTTATTTCACTCGATGATTTGAATAACTGGATTGAACCTTTGGGAGGCCATACACAGGCACGAACATCGAATCTTAATAAATTCGCAAAAATGTCTGTTAACTTTAAAAAGGCATATTGCCCGAGCCCTTCATGTAATCCATCACGTACAGCGATAATGTCGGGGCAGCACACTTATACTTCAGGAGTATATTCAAATTACCAGGATTGGAGGGAAGTACTGAAAGATTATAAGGGTATAGGACTTTATTACAGAGAAAATGGATATTATTCGGCAGGAGCTGGGAAAATATATCACTATCATATGATTGATTCTACCTGTTGGGATGAGTATTGGCCATCCCAGAGTCAAAATATGCCAAGGGAATATATGCCTCAGAATCAGCCCGATTTTAAGGAAAAATACGGCAGAGATCCTAAGGTTGATTTTACTGTTAATATGCCCTATTTCCATAATATGTATAAAATGTTCGATTGGGCATCACTCGATATTTCCGACAGCTTAATGGGAGATTTTAAAAGTGTGGATTGGGTGTCGGGCCAGCTGGAGAAAGACCATAACAAACCGTTTTTTCTGGCATGTGGTATTTACCGGCCTCATGTGCCCTGGTATGTTCCCAAAAAATATTTCGATATGTTCCCCCTCGATAGTATTCGATTACCAAAAACAACTAAAAATGATCTTGACGATGTAGGCGAAAGAGTAAAAGAAATAGCTAACAGGGGAGGAGATTATCATAAACATATTGTTGAAGCCGGACTTTGGAAAGAGGCTGTTCAGGCATATCTTGCATCAATTGCTTTTTGTGATGCAATGTTTGGTAAACTAATGAATTCATTGGCTCATAGCAAATATGCAGATAATACAATTGTTGTTGTTTGGTCGGATCATGGCTGGCAGCTTGGAGAGAAAAACCACTGGAGAAAGTTTGCATTATGGGAAAATGTTTTGCAAACAGTTTTGATGATAAAAGCTCCACCCGGTACAAAAGGATTAACCGGAGGATCTGCCAATGGCGAATCATGTGACAGGGTTGTTTCTCTTATGGATATTTATCCCACATTAATAGACCTGTGCGGACTTCCGGAAAAAAACAATATCGATGGAAGAAGTATTGTGCCGCTGCTTGAAAATCCTAAAAAAGAATGGGATTATCCTGCTATTACCACATATAATCATAGTGAATATTCTATTCGTAATGAAAGATGGCGCTATACAATTTATCTGGATGGAAGTCAGGAACTTTACGACCATGATAGTGATCCTGAAGAATGGTTTAATCTTGCTAATAATAAGGAATATGCTTATGTTATTAAAGAAATGGCATCATATATCCCTGTAAATCCGGCTCCTTTAAAACTTACCAGCACAAAGCTTCAGCCTCATCATTATCCTCCGTTCCGTTCACCCGAAGACTACCAGGATTGGGTTAAACATGGCAAAGACAATAAATATATTATTGATAAATGGAACTCGGATGTTGATATTTTGTTTGGAGACAATAAATAAACCAAAACATATAATGCTTAACTTTTTACAATTTTGTTAATATTTCCATCGCGTTTTTTTCTTTTTCAGATAAATTAACAAGGATATCTGATATCTGGTTTACATATTTTATATCTTTTGTTTCACCAGTTTTATTAAACAATTCGGCGGTTTTTGTCCATAAATCTGCAATTTCAATAAATTTCTGATAACAATCTTTTATATAACTAATTTCTAATAATTCATAACTTTCTTTCAGAAAGTCTCTGTAGATATTCCGGAATATTGCCCCCCCTGTTCCTCCTTTTTCCATAAGCATTGCAGTGGTTTTAAAATCACGTTCAATATTCTTAGTGTTTTTAAACCACTTTTTGACTTCTGTAGCGGTTTTTAATATTCCTTTGTAACTTATGTTAGTAATTGGCGGATTAAGATATTCTTCTGCATTATTTTTTATTGCAGTTTTTACTACTTTTTCGAGATCTGGAAGCTTAGAATTTTTATTTATTGTATAACTTAAATTACGTGACGACATTGGACCTTTTGCATTACGTGCCAATTCAATATTCTTAAGTTTGGCCTTCGCCTTTTTTCCTTGCTGTTCTGTATCAACAAGATATGCAAACTTTTCATCATATCCGTAAATTGCAGCATAATGGCCGGCAAAATGAATTTTATTATTGAAATAATCGAGGTAATAACTATCCAGTTTTAAACCAACGGGTATGTTATTATCAAGAAAAGTCTGTACATTTTCCCAGGCTTTTTTCACCGATGATGTCTCATTAACTAATAGTTCAAGATTCAGGTTTTTACAAATATTCTGAGTCAAAGCATCCGGTTTATTTCTTCCTCCAATAAATGGGAAGTCCATTAATTTCATATTCCAGAAGATGAAATTAAGCCCTTCACCTAATCCAAATAACATTGGTTCAGAAAATTCCAATCCAATATGATTCAGCAAACTACCTGTTGCAGTTGTCTCACAATGTTTTCCGGTGAATCCCTTAAAATTTTCGATTTTCATTGTATATCCTTTTTGAACAAATGTAAACCAGAATAATTAAATTCTATGGTCATTCCATGCTAATTTGGATAATACTTGTACTTGAACTTATGAAACTTTAGCTATATGCAATAAATTATAAGCTTAGTTATATTTTAAAGAAGTGAATTATTTTGATTTAATAAAAGTCAGGATTTTTATTCTTCTCTTGGCTTGGCTTTTTTAACGACAATGGTTCTTTCTTTAAATTCACTGTCATTCAGATTACTAATGGCTGCTGAACCTTCTTCTTCATTGGGCATTTCAACGAATCCAAATCCTTTTGAACGGCCAGATAATTTGTCGATAATAATTTTTACAGAACTAACCTCTCCAAACACTTCAAAGGCTTCTTGAAGTTCAGATTCCTGAGTGTTATAATTTAGTCGTGCAACAAAGATATTCATAATAATAAATGTTAGAGTTAATAATTAATCTACTAAGATAAATATAATTTTCTTAAAATCAGAATAATAAACAAGCTTAACTTACTTCAGTCCTTAAGGAAGCTTCGCTAATTAGTGATTTGAGTTCAGGGTAAGTGTTCAAAACTACCTGCTTTCTACTCCCTCCTTATTAGTGTCGGACGTGAGCAGTTACCTGTGAGCAACATAAATCATTGCTATGCCAAAGGATAATGGAATGTATTTATTATCAGTGAATTTTGCCTGATCAAGCAAATCAAGAAATTGATCTCTTTCAGGGAATGCACCTACTGATTCAGGCAAATAAGTATACGCCGAATAATCCTTAGAAAACATTTTGCCTACAAATGGCAGTAAACGCGTAAAATAAATATTATAAAATTGTTTAACAGGAAATGATTTTGGTTTAGAGAATTCAAGCACTATCAGCCTTCCGCCGGGTTTTAAAACCCTGTACAACTCAGCTAATCCTTTATTGATATTCTCGAAATTTCTGACACCAAAAGCTACAGTAATTGCATCAAATTCATTATCAGGAAAGGACAAATTTTCAGCATCACCCTCATATAATGTGATTAAATGAGCTAAACCCTTTTTTTTGATTTTTTCTCTGCCAATTTTTAACATTTCAACAGATATATCTATACCTGTTATTTTTTTTGGCGATATTTTTGAAGTTGCAATTGCAAAATCCCCTGTTCCGGTAGCAATATCAAGAATGGAATCCGGAGAGAATTGTTTTAGAATAGCTATTGCTTTTTTCCTCCAGATATTATCAATTCCAAATGATAAAAAATGATTTAAAAAATCATATTTATGAGCAATATTATCGAACATCTGAGCGATTTGCTCCTTTTTATTTTTATCAGAATTCTTATATGGTGTAATCATTTATTTTTCAATTAACTTTTTTCTTGTTTCTAACCTGTTGATTTTATTGTTTTTTGTATAAATAAATTTATTGAGGGTAAATATATCTTTTGGAATTTCTTTCTTAGCTAAAGTATTTTTAAGCTTAGTATGAACAGCGTCTTTTTCTTGTTGATTTAAACCAGGCCTTTCTATTATCAGAACAATTTTTTCACCTAATTCATCATCCGGTATTGAGCTTATAATAAAATTGTTATTATAAATATCTTCAATTTTATTTTCCAATTTTTCCGGAATAATTTTCAATCCACCTGTATTTATAACATTATCAATCCTACCTAAAATCATAAATCCATTATCAGATTGAATTTTTACTATGTCATTAGTAATAATAGTTTTATTATATAGTTTCTGAAGATCTATTACCAGACAATTTCTTTTATCCTTGCCAATGTTTATCCCTTGAAATGGCTTAAAATTAAGCTGTTTGTTTTTTGTGTTTAATTTTTTTACTGCAATATGTGTAATAGTTTCAGTCATGCCATAACTTTCATACACATTTACAGATAGTTTTTGAATATGCTTTTTTAATTTCTCTGAAACACTTCCTCCTCCTAATAAAACTGTTTTAAAATTTTCCTGTAAGTATGTAAGTGATTTTTTATTGTTTGAAATATTGTAAAGCTGCATAGGGAGCATTGGAGCAAAATCAATTTTCATACTATATTTAAAAAACTCTATGGGATCGACGGATGGCGGACAAATTACCAAATTCATTTTTGCAATTATTGCCCGGACAACCATCATCATTCCTGCGATATATTTCGCCGGAAGGCATAATAATGTAGTCTGATCTTCTTTTAAATGGAATTTATTAATTGTCAAATATGCAGAGGAAATCATATGCTTTTTTAACAATTTAATTTTTTTTGGTGTTCCCGTAGAACCGGAAGTTTCTATAACAATAAAATCATTTGTATTAAACCATAATAAAATAGTTCTGGCAATGTCTTTCTTCCATCCCAAGGAAGGCGAAATTAAAACATTTTTACTCCAATCAGTAAACCTGTGTGGCATTTCTGAGGAAGAAAATTTTAATATTTCTATTTCATTATTCATTTGTAATATCCGATATATCCCAATTTTTACTGGAATTATAAAAAAGATTCTCTCCTTTTAATTCCAATGGCGATATAATATTATTCGTATATATTTTACCAGTGCCCAAACCCTGTGGCATTTCAGAATTTAATGTATAAGTCCATTGAGCAATAGAATTTAATCCGATATTCGATTCCAGAGCTGAAGTAATCCACCAGCCGGTTTTATTTTTTCCGCACAATTTTATCCATTCTTCACAAGAATTAAAACCTCCTAATAATGACGGCTTTAAGATTATATATTGAGGTTTAATATCTTTTAAAAGCTTTTCTTTTTCTTCATATTTTGAAATCCCGATTAACTCTTCATCCAAAACAATAGGAATAGGCGATCTCTCACATAATTCGGCCATTTCAGTAGGATAACCTTTTGTTATAGGTTGTTCTATTGAATGTATATTATATTCACTATATCTTTTTAGCTTTTCCAAAGCCTTATCAGGTTTAAATGCACCATTTGCATCAAGCCTTATCTCTATATTATTTTCAGCAAGATCAAACCTTATGAATTTCAGAATTTCCAATTCATCTTCCAGCTTGGAGGAACCAATTTTGAGTTTTATACAGGAAAAATTCTGATTTACTTTTTCTCTTATTTGTTGCTTCATAAAATCAGGATCGCCCATCCATATAAGTCCGTTAATTTTAATATGATCTTTGCCGGATGTAAAGTTTGAAGGAAAAAGAATATTTGCTTTTTCCGATTTTAAATCCTGAAATGCAGTTTCAAGTCCAAAATATATAGATGGATAATCTTTTAATTCATTATATAAATATTGAATATCCTGATTAATATTTTCACACAACCATTTAAGTTTATTCTCATAATCGGGTTTATCGTCAATGCTGAGCATTGGAATTATACTGCACTCGCCAATCCCTCTCTTATTCAGCTCATTTACAACAATATACCAGGAATTCTTATTATATAGAATTCCTCTTGAAGTTCCTGCAGGATTTCTAAAAACAAGAGTGTATTTTTTAAATTCAGCTTTGAGCATTTATACGATATTAATTCCAATACCAAATAATATTGAAAAAATAAAAGTTGATAAAGCCAGTTTCATTAATAGCTTATCAAATATCCCGGGATCATCACTTTTCAGAACAGTAATAATATTCGATAAAATTAGTGGTGTTACCAGTAGAAATCCAAATTGATAGATAGAACGATAATTGATAATAACAAAAATTAGTGCAAATATAATTGATAAAATTAGCAATATCCCATGATAAATTCTTGCTTTATAATCACCAAGAATAACGGCTATTGTAATTTTCCCGGATAGTTTATCTGAGTTTCTATCCCTCATATTATTTAGGTTTAGTACTCCTACAGATAAAAATCCCAATGAAAATGCAGGCAATAATAATTCCAGTTTAAAGGAATGTGTATGAAGGTAATAACTACCAATGACTCCAACAATTCCAAAAAATATTAATACAAACAAGTCTCCGAAACCATGATAACCATATGCTATTTTTCCTACCGTATATTTAACAGCAGAAATTATTGCAAATATCCCAATTAGTAAAAAAATAATTAGTATATAAACCGGCAGGTTTTTTAATCCAAAAATAATCAAAGTGATACCGGCAGCCAGAGAAAGAAATATAAAAAGTATTATAAGCCTCTTCATATTTTTTACTGATATTTCACCACTTTGTATGGCACGTTCAGGACCAACCCTATTATTGTTATCGGTGCCTTTTATTCCATCGCCATAATCATTGGCAATATTCGATAAGATTTGTAAAAATAAAGTAGTTAATAATGCCAATATTAGGACAAGAAAATTCATCCGGCCATCGGAATATGCTAACGCACTTCCCATAATAATGCATGAAAATGCTAATGGTAAGGTTCTTAATCTAAAGGTTTTTATCCAGGGGCTTATTTTATTCACAATTTAAGAATTAAGGAAATTTAGGAAATTTCTGAAAATCAGGATCTCGTTTTTCCAGAAATGCATTTTTCCCTTCCTGGGCTTCTTCTGTTAAATAATATAATAAAGTTGCATTTCCTGCTAATTCCTGAATTCCTGCCTGCCCGTCGAGTTCAGCATTTAATCCTGCTTTTATCATTCTTAATGCCAGCGGACTTCTTTTCATTATTAATTTACACCATTCAATTACTTTATCCTCAAGTTTATCAAGAGGTACGACAGTATTAACCAATCCCATATCCAATGCCTCTTTTGCAGAATACTGTTGACATAAGAACCATATTTCCCGTGCTTTTTTTTGTCCTATATGCCTGGCAAGATATGATGAGCCAAATCCACCGTCAAAACTACCTACCTTGGGGCCCGTCTGGCCGAAAATTGCATTTTCTGAAGCCACTGTTAAATCACACATAACATGAAGAACATGCCCGCCGCCAATTGCATAACCATTAACCATGGCTATAACAGGTTTGGGTAAATATCTTATTTGCTTTTGCAGATCCAATACATTTAGCCTTGGCACTCCATCCTTTCCTATATACCCGCCTTTGCCTTTAATATTCTGATCACCTCCTGAACAAAAAGCTTTATCGCCTGCTCCTGTAAATACAACAACACTAATTGAATCATTTTCCCGGCAAATAGTCATAGCTTCACACATTTCTTTAACAGTTAATGGTGTAAAGGCATTTCTATATCTGGGTCTGTTTATTGTAATTTTTGCAACTCCTTCAAAAAATTCGAAAATAATTTCTTCAAACTCTTTTATAACCTCCCAATTTCTGTTTTGCATAATAATATATTACTGGTTGATATTTTGCAAAATTAAGTCTTATTTAGAAATGTAAAATATTCTTTTAAAACTTTTGCATTTATTTTGTTTGGTGTTTTAATTTCTAATATAGCCGGCTTATTGTTTTTGTAATTATAAAACTCTCCTAAAACATTTTCTATATCAATGAAATTATCAGCAGAATAATAGTTTAAATTAAATGTTTCTGAAATACCTTTTGCGCTAATGTTCTGATTTGCTTCAAAATATGTTTCCAGTTCATCAGTTTTATCAGGCCCGTCAATAATTCTAAAAATATTACCACCTGAATTATTAATAAGAATAATTCTGAAATTTGAGTTTATATAATTATTCCACAGACCATTTGAATCGTAGAAAAAAGCTATATCGCCAATAATTAAGGTTATTGGAGTTGGGTTAACATAGGATGCTCCTATTGCAGTACTTAAACATCCGTCTATTCCGCTTGTTCCTCTGTTTGAATAATAATTAAGATTTTTATACGGTTGAAATAATTGCGTATACCTTACCGGAGTGCTATTTGCTAATTGTAAATTACTGTTATCTGGTATGTTTTTTAAAATGAGTTCAAAAACTTTTAAATCAGAGTAGGGTGCTTTTTCGAGAAATTTCTTGTGGTTTAATTCTCTCTTATTCCGTATTTCTGAAATATCAGAATAATAATCGCTCGAATTGTTTTCTGAGGATTTTATAATTTCATCAAAAAAGCATGAGGGATTAACACAAATGTTTTTAGTTAGAGCCTGGTAAGTATCAATATGCAGGTTGTTTGGTGAAATATGCCAATGCTCGTCTGGTAATTTATTTCGTAATAAAGCTTTAATTTTTTTCGAAATAAC
>JBHOTF010000053.1:0-15636 GCA_042584005.1 Bacteroidota bacterium | reverse complement strand
TGTTGTCTTACCCACATTTACATAAAAATCAAACATATCACCTGCATAAGAAAGACGATACAATGGAAATGTATAAAAATAGGTAATCGGTATTTCATAGAATATCCCTCTGACATCCAAGGCGCCTTTAATACCCTTCCATGCTTTTGAAAGCGGAATATCATCTTCGCCGGAAATCATTATCACTTTAATATCCTTATCAGGAATGTCTGAATTAATTAATCTGGTGCCTGCAGATACCCGATTTGGAATATCATATTTGTAACGCCCTGATTTCATGACGTGCAACTGCCCTCCATAGAAAATGATTCTGGCATCGGGATAATCCTGATAGGTCTTATAGACTTGCCCTGACATGGTGCGATTGCGTGTATCCATGCATAAACACCTTCGCTTAAACAGAATCCTATCCAACTCTTCATCGACAGCAAATATCCTGATTACCCTATTACGATTTTTATAACACCAGCGAAAGATTTCCTGTAAGGGAAGGCAAGATTTACATTCTGCCATGGAATCCAGAAACCTCTCTTCGCCCGACTCCATATAATGATCAATATTTTCCTGCAATGATGGTGGTAATTCAACATTCAGAACAATCTGTTCATCTTGCAGATGGTCAAGAATTTCTGTAAAATAGTTCATTACCTCCACCTGGAGATGCGGTTCTCCAAAAAGTAGCATACGCGATTCTCTCAATTCTTCAGCAAGAGCAGAAATTGAAAGTAACTTATTATCAATCTTTTCGCTAATCTCCACAATTATTTCATCCGATAAATTGGTTTCTCTCATTTCTATTTTATTCTTTTCAATACAGAAATGCATCCTAATCTTATATCCTGCGAACAAAACCAGGATAAAGAGGAGGATAGCAATGGGAATCCATTTTTTTTTCTTCATAATAAAATTTGTTTTTTTTTAGCATTTTGATTCAAATATAGTTACACTTTTCTATTAAATCGACCATTAACATGAATCTGGACAATAAAGATCTCATTATTATGGATTTTTAATATCAGCAAAGAAAAAACTAATGAAAAATCGCCTGAAAATTACCTAACTTTTACTCATATTGAGTTATTCCCTTAATATCCAGTCACTAGCAGTAAATACCATTTTCTTAAATTTGGCTGATTTTCCTATTTGAAGTTTATAAAAATATATTCCGGAAGGAATTGATGCGGCATTAAACGGGATCTGATAATCACCGGGTGTGCAAAATTCATTAAAAAGAATAGAAACTTTTTCTCCTTTTATATTATATACTGATAATTCAACATGACTATTTTTATAAGTGCTGAATGGTATAATTGTTATTTTATTAAAAGGATTGGGATAGTTTTGTTTTAACTGGAATTCTGTTGCTGTGGTTGAAATATCTTCATTAGCCTGAATTGTTTCATGAAGGTTTATAAATAAACATATTCTATTATCGGTTTCCGAGGTGGTTATTATATCCATATCATTATCCGAATCAATATCTGCGCTATAAACAAATGATGTACCCATAAGTAATGAAGAGATAATTATTTCATCACCAAATGTTCCTATTCCATCAGTGTTTTCATACCATGCAAGTTTATTATCGCCATAAGAAGTAGATACTATATCAATATCATTATCTTCATCAAGATCAGTAGCAAAAACGGATCTTAAATTAACAGCATTATTGGATATTATTACTTCACTGCCGAAATTTCCAAGGCCATCTGTATTTTCAAACCAGATAATTTTATTGCTGTATGATGATCCGGAAATAATATCTGTATCACCATCACCATCAATGTCAGCGCAAAATACAGATCTGGGATCAATTACTGAGGTACTTATTATTATTTCATTAGTGAAAACTCCATTTCCATCAATATTTTTGTACCATGCAATTTTATTGTCCTCCCTTGAAGCAGAAATAACATCCATATCACTATCTCCGTCAATATCAGCTGCAATAACACATATAGCCATAATTGCCGATGAACTGATTATTTTTTGTGAACTGAAAGAACCCAAACCATCCGTATTTTCATACCAGGCAATTTTATTATCATCCTCTGAAGCAGATAATACATCCATATCTGAATCACCATCCAAATCAGCTGCAAAAACATAATTGGCATTTTCTGCCTGTTGACTAATTATATTTTCTGAACTGAAATTCCCAAGTCCATCTGTATTTTTGTACCAGGCAATTTTATTATCATATCCGGAAGCCGAGAGAATATCCATATCTGAATCACCATCCAGATCAGCTGCATTTACAAATTTAACATATGTAGCTGTTTTACTTATAACATTTTGTTTAGAAAAAGTGTCGGATCCATTAATGTTTTTATACAATGCTATTTTATTATCCAATCGAGAAGCTGATGCAATATCTAAGTTATTGTCTCCATCAAAATCTGCAACAACAACTGATTTAGGTTCTTTTACCGATGATGTTAATAAATATTGTGGCCCGAAAGTTGCCAAACCATTATTTTTGTACCAGGCAATTTTATTATCATTCCATGAAGCTGAAAGCAGATCTGGATAACTATCATTATCTATATCAGTCACATAGACAGAACACGGAAAATCAGTTTCGTTAGTAAGAGTTTTCTGTATTCCAAAATTGCCCTGTCCATCTGTGTTTTCCCAATAATCAATTTTGTCGGAAAATATTGAAGCTGATAAAATATCCATGTCATTATCACCGTCAATATCTGCTGCAAATACCGACCAGGCACCACTTGAATAGTAGCGCAAACGGGTTGGATCACCAAATGTTCCATTTCCGTTTGTATTTTCATACCATTCTACTTTATTACTATTAAAGGAGGCAGAAATAACGTCATTGTCACCATCATTATCTAGATCTGCTGCATATACACATTTCGCTCCATTAGCTGTTGTTGAGATGATTTTTTCAGCACTAAAACTTCCGGCACCAGTGGTGTTCTCGTACCATGCTATTTTATCATCATCTGATGAAGCAGAAAGAACATCATTATCTCCGTCATTATCAATATCAATAGAAAAAACAGAGTGTGCACCATGCGCTGATGCAGAAATACTTTTAAAATCACTGAAATTGCCAAGGCCATCGGTGTTCTCATACCATGCAATTTTATTATCCATTTCAGAGGCAGATAAAATATCTATATCATTATCACCATCAAGATCAATTGCAAACACCGATTTTGCACCAAAAGCCAATGTGGAGATAACTTTTTGCGAACTAAATACACCTGTATTATTAATATTTTCGTACCATGCAATTGTATGATCTTCTGATGAGGCAGATATAATATCAACATCCCCATCACCATCCAGGTCTGCAGCATAAACACACCAGGCTCCTAAGGCTGTTTCACAAATTATTTTCTGGCTACCAAATGTGCCATTGTCAATATTTTCATACCATGCAATTTTATTGTCATTTGATGAGGCTGAAAGCATGTCCATATCCCCATCCCCATCCAGGTCAGCAGAAAAAACCGATACAGGATGGTCAGTTAAAGTCTCCTGTATGATAATGGGATCACTAAAGACAGTTTGTGAGTAACCGTTAATTGAAGTTAGAATAATAATAAACAGAAACAATTGTAAAGCAGGAAGTAAAGTTTTCATATTACATAATTAAAATTTAAAAAGAAAAGTACTACAAAATGCTCACATTTTGTAGTATTTTATAGAAAATTAATGCATTAAACATCATTATCATTATATAGAATCTAAAAGAATTAAATGGCAAAACGAATATTTAAAAATTCACATTTACAAGTAGTTTCAAAAATCATTTTAAACCTTTAATCCATTTTTTTGTCTAAATTTACTGATTACGAAAAGGTATTATTTATTATTAATCTTAAATATAACTATTATGAAGAATAACATTATGAGAATTATGACATTTGCCTTGATATTTTTGTTTAGCCAGTCATTGATTGCTCAAGACAGGGGCCAGGAAGGTAGCGGACAAAGACAATCAAGGGAAGAAAGACAAAAAGCGCAAAGAACACAATTGATTAAAGATCTTAAATTGACAAAGGATCAGATTGTAAAATACGATGCTGCAAACAAAAAGTACACTGAAGCTTTGACAAAAATGAGAGAATCAGGCGACAGAGAAGGTATGAGAGAAAAAATGCAGGAGGAAACTAAAAAAAGAGATGCGGAGTATAAAAAGATCTTTGATAAAAGTCAACTGGAGAAATACACTAAATTACAGGAAGAACGAAACAAAAACCGACAGGGTCGGGGTCGTGTCCGTGAAATAAGGTAATGATTGTTACTTTATTGGCTCAGTTGATAATTAGAGCTGAAAAAAATATAAGGGGTGTAATTTACATCCCTTTTTTTATTTTCATTTGATTGCACATACTAAAGCGAATTTGCAAATCTTCCTTATATAATTTACTTTTATGTTATGTTGAGTAAATTAATTAAGAAAATTGAAATTGTTTTACTGACCATTTTTTTTATTATTCCTGCAACTGGTGTGAGCATTTCGAAACACTCTTGTATTGATTGTGGAGAATATTATATTTCACTCATTCACCATCATCATGAGAATGATAATGAATCTTGTTGTCGTGAAGAATCATACAAGGATGGGTGCTCAGATTTTTTTGAGAAACATAAACAACATAAGAAAGAATGTAATTGTGAAATAATTAAAATCAAAATTCCATACTGCGAATCTAAGACAATTTCAGAATCTAGTCCATTGGAGTTTTTCAGATTTTTTGAATTTTCCAAATATTTGATAATTATTAGTGAATCTTCTCTTAATAATATTGTTGTAAAGGAGAATATAAAAATCCCAAATAAAAACATCATTCGAGATATTTGCATTTCCACAACCTGATAATTATTCTGGTAGAACCCAGATACTCCATAATCTATTTTTATTTTTTTTAATTCATATCCGGAAAGAACGGATTAATAAAATATTATTTCTATGAAAAAAGTATTATTGTACTCAACATTATTAGCCTACCTTTTGTTAATGAGCTGTCATAATCAAGAGGGAGAAGCTGCAAATACCCATGAAGCAGAAACTGAACATACTCATGAAGCAGAAGCTGAACAAGATAAAGATGCAGATGCAGAACATGCCCATGAAGGAGAAACCGCCGATACTCATGAAGCAGAGGTAGTACAAGATAATAAGGATGAAGCTGCGCACACCCATGAGGGTGAAGCATTACCAGATCAAGCTGCAGAAGGAGAAATAGTTGCAGAAGAAGACCCTGTATTTGATATGAGCCTGATTTCATTAAAAAAGATCGAAAAACAAAAGTTCAATGGAATAATTAAAACAACGGGAGAAATTCTTCCTGACCAATCGGATGAAATAATAATTACTGCACCGGCAAATGGAATTATTTCATTTTTAAATCAGAATCTAATGGCAGGAATGACTGTTGCCAATGGAAGAAAACTTTTTCACCTAAAAGGTGGTGGGGGAATTGAAAATAATATTGAAGTGAAATATATACAGTCCCAGTATGAATTAGAGAAATACAGTTCAGATTATGAAAGAGCAAAAAAACTGATAGTCGACAAAATTATTTCTGAAAAAGATTTTCAAAAAATTAAAATGGATTATGAAAAACAATTAGCTGAATATAATAATCTGGAGAAAAATTTTCATAAATCAGGAGTTGTAATATCCACACCTACCAGCGGTTATATCAAGGATGTTTTTGTAATTGAAGGAGATTATGTGGAACAAGGACAGAAAATTGCCTCATTAATAAAAAACAGAAGCATTCTTATCAGGGCTGATGTTCCGCAAAAATATTTTTCAGACTTAGATGAGATCATTTCAGCAAATTTTATAACTGTTTACGATCAAAAGTTATATGACCTGGAAGAGATTAATGGACGAAAAATTTCAACAGGCCTTACAGCTAATAAAAGCCCGTATTATATCCCTGTATTTTTCAGAGTAAATCAAAATGGAGATCTTATAACCGGATCTTATATAGAGATTTTTCTTAAGACAAAAAGCTATAATGATTGTTTGGTTGTGCCTAAAACAGCATTGCTTGAGGAGCAGGGAAGATTTTATGTATATGTTCAGGAGAGTGCCGAGGAATTCCATAAACATTATGTGGAATTGGGTGAAGATAATGGTAAAAATGTTCGTGTTCTTTCAGGAATTCCTGAGAATGCTGAAATTGCTGTGAAAGGTGCCTATCATATAAAACTGGCATCAATGTCGTCTTCTTTACCGGCTCATAGTCATTCACACTAAAATAGGAGAATATGTTAAATACAATAATAAAATTTTCACTTAATAATAAGCTGGTAATTATTATCACAGCAATATTATTACTGTTAGTAGGAACTTATACTGCCACTGAAATGGATGTGGATGTGTTTCCTGACCTGACGGCACCAACTGTTGTAATAATGACAGAAGCTCCAGGAATGGCTCCTGAAGAGGTTGAAAGATTAGTGACTTTCCCTATTGAAACTGTTGTAAATGGTGCAACAGATATCCGGAGGGTCAGATCCTCTTCAGCTATGGGCTTATCGATGGTTTGGGTTGAATTCGACTGGGGGGCAGATATTTATAATGCCAGACAAACTGTTACAGAGCGATTAATTCAAATAAGCGATCGATTGCCAACAGGAACAAAAAAACCAATTATCGCTCCACAGTCATCACTAATGGGCGAAATATTAATATTTGGAATGACATCTGAAACTATCGATCCTATGGATCTCAGAACTTTAGCTGAATGGAATGTAAGAACTCGCTTGCTTTCTGTTGGAGGTGTTGCACAGGTTTCAGTTACTGGAGGAGAATTTAAGGAATATCAAATATATGTGAATCCCGACAAAATGAGGTATTATGATGTCTCTTTACATGAATTGATAGATGTATGCAAAAATATTAATGATAATGCTTCAGGTGGTTTTTTTAATCAATATGGAACAGAATATATTATCACAGGAATATCAAGATCAAATGTTGTAGAAGAAATTGGGAATTCAGTTATTAAAATTCACAATGAATTAGCTGTTAAAATATGTGACATTGCTGATATAAAGATAGGAGGTGCCCCGAAGATAGGTGATGGCTCTGTAAATGCAAAGGATGCCGTATTAATTATGGTTACCAAACAACCAAATATAAATACAATTGATCTTACCGATGATATTAATAATGCAATTGCAGAAATTGGAAAAAATATTCCCCAGGTGGATTTTCATACCGGGATTCTTGAACAATCACAATTCATTAAAACTTCAGTAAATAATATTAAAAAAGCCCTGATTGAAGGGTCAATATTTGTCGTAATTATTTTGTTCTTATTTCTCCTAAATGGGAGAATAACAATTATTTCCCTGCTGGCTATTCCTATTTCTCTTCTTGTATCTGTATTATTTCTAAAATTTATTGGTATTACTATTAATACTATGACACTTGGTGGAATGACTATTGCAATTGGATCATTGGTGGATGATGCAATTATTGATGTTGAAAATGTTTTTAAACGATTAAAAGAAAATGTCTCAAGACCAAAAGCTGAAAGGAAAAATTCTATTGTTGTAATATATGATGCATCAAGAGAAATTAGGTCTTCTATATTGAATGCTACCATAATTATTATTGTAGCTTTTATTCCACTGTTTTTTCTCAGTGGGATGGAAGGAAGAATGTTAAGACCATTGGGTATTTCATATATAGTTGCTCTTGGAGCTTCTCTTCTTGTTGCATTAACCCTTACACCTGTATTATGCAGTGTATTATTAACTGATGAAAAACGTTTGAAAAAACAGGTAAAGGGAAGTTGGGTTGAAAGGAATTTGAGGAAATGGTATTTCAGTGGGCTAAATGTAGTAATGAGATATAAAAAGATTGTGATTGCTACTTCAATTGCTTTATTTGCATTCACACTGGTTCTTTTCTTTTCTTTTGGAAGAGACTTTCTGCCACCTTTTAATGAGGGGGCATTAACCATTAGCTCTTCAACTCTTCCTGGAATCTCACTTGAGGAGTCAAATTTAATAGGACATAAAGCAGAAACTGTTCTGTTGGAATTTCCTGAAATATCAAAAGTAGCCAGAAGAACAGGCAGAGCCGAACTTTCAGAGCATACATTTAGTGTTAATGTTTCGGAGTTGGATGTTCCTTTTGAACTTATAGATCGTTCCAAAAATGTTTTTCTGGAAGATCTAAGAGTAGAACTTAATTCAATTGCCGGAGTTAATTTTGAGGTTGGGCAACCTATTACACATCGAATAAATAATATGTTATCAGGATCAAAAGCTGCAATTGCTATTAAACTATTTGGGAGTGATTTGCAGAATCTTTATAGGATAGCTAATGAGATAAAAGATAACATTCAGGATGTTGAGGGCATTGGAGATTTAAATGTAGAGCAGTTGGTTGAAATTCCACAGATAAGAATTAAGCCTAAAAGAACCATGCTTGCCAGATACGGTATAACAATAAATGAATTTAACGATTTCATTTCTTATGCTTTTGGTGGTGAAAAAGTATCGGAAGTTTTTGAAAATGAAAAAGCATTTGAGCTTGTGCTTCGATTTGATGATCAGTACAGAAATAATTTTGAAGCTATTAAAAATGCCCTAATTGATACTCATGATGGACAAAAAATACCATTATATTATGTTGCAGATGTTATTTCAACAACAAGTCCGAATACAATAAACAGAGAAAACATTCAACGAAAGATTGTTATTTCTGTGAATCCAGCTGCTAGAGATCTTGGAAGCCTGATTTCCGATATTCAATCAAGAATTGAGAATAATATTACTTTACCTGAAAATTATCGAATTGAATACGGCGGACAATTTAAAAGTGCTGAAAACGCGTCCAAAACCCTTGTGTTTGCTTCTCTATTTGCTATACTCGTGATATTTATGATATTATATCAGGAATTTAAAAGTTCAAAAATTGCAGGAGTTATTTTGCTTAATTTACCCCTTGCATTAATTGGTGGAATTGTAGCAATCTGGTTTTCCTCATCAATAATATCTATTCCTGCAATAATCGGATTTATTACATTGTTTGGTATTGCAACCAGGAACGGAATTCTTCTTGTTTCACGATATCAGCATTTACGTGAAGATGGAGTGAAATTATATGATTCTATAATCAAAGGTTCACTGGATCGCTTAAATCCAATATTAATGACTGCCTTAACTGCTGCATTAGCTCTTATACCATTGGCAATGGCAGGTGGAAAGCCAGGAAATGAGATTCAAAGCCCGATGGCAATAGTTATTCTCGGTGGATTATTGAGTTCTACTCTTCTCAACATTTTTGTTGTTCCTGTTATATATTATTTAATAAACCATAAAAAGTCTGTATAAAATGAAAAAAACATTTTTTACTACAATAAGCTTATTGGTATTTCTGATTACAGTGGTTAACGCGCAGAATACTGAAGAAGTATTAAAAATAATTGCTTCTAATAATAAGGAAATCATAGCCAACCAAGAATTATTTAAATCATTGGTTATGGAATATAAAACTGGAATTACACCCTCCGATCCAAGATTTGAATATGGATATTACCCGGGGAATACTGTGGCGCCTGGAGCAAAAAGAACTGTTGGCCTAACACAGAGTTTCGATTTTCCTACATCTTACAAACATATGAGAAAATATTCTGACAAACAGGTCATGATTGCAGAATCAAGATTAAAATTGTTAAATCAGGATGTCTTACTTGAGGCCAAAATTACTATTATCAACCTCGTCTATTTTATGCAATACGGGCTGGAACTTGAAAGACGAAAGTCGATGGCAAAATCTCTTTTTGAGAGTATCAATAAAAAATTTGAGAACGGGAACGCTTCAATACTTGATCTTAATAAGGCAAAAACAGGTTTATTAAATGCAAATAATGATTTGTTGCTAAATAATAGTGAGATTAAACAAAATGCTGAAAAGCTATGTAATTTGAATGGAGGGATAGAAATTAATATTAGTAGGGCTTTTTATCCGGAAGAAAAATTACCTGGCCTTCAACAAACAATTGATGAAGCATTAAGTAAGGATCCGGGATTTTTTGTTTCTAAATTAGAAAATGAGGCTGCAGATCAAAATATTAAGTTGCAGAAATCATTGGCCCTGCCAAAACTGGAAATCGGTTATGGTTCAGAAACTGTTGTTGATGAAAGTTTTATTGGTGGAAAATTTGGCATGTCATTTCCTTTATGGGAGAAGAAAAATACTGTTAAATATGCTAAAACTTATGCCGGATATACAAGCAGTGTAATCGAAACTTATAAAATTGGTTTTGTTTCCGGAATAAAGCAACACTTTATAAATGCTGAAGCTTTAAAAAATGCATACAATGATTACAATAATCTTGTTTTAGAATTAAAAAGTGAGGAGCTATTAAATAAGGCACTCGATCTTGGGCATATTTCTTTAATTGAATATTTGCTTGAGTTAAGTTTCTACTATAACACTGTTGATACTATGATGGAGTTGGAAAAAAAATATTATAAAGCACTTGCGGAGTTGTTTAAGTACAATCTTTAATTTAAGAATTTTTAATAGACAACTGGTCACCAGTCACTAGTTCTTGTCACTTTAATTAGAGACTATTAATATAATTATTAGATTTGTTAAAATTTTTCTGATAATATGACTGTAGATCTTTTTATTCCATGTTTTATTGATCAGTTATATCCGGAAACTGGTTTTAATACAATTAAAATTCTGGAGAAACTTGATATTGAAGTTCAATATAATCCAGAACAAACCTGCTGCGGGCAGCCAACTTTTAATAGTGGTTACTGGAATGAATCACGGGAACTTGCGTATAAATTTTGCAATGATTTTCCAAACGACAGGCCTGTAATCAGTCCTTCAGCATCATGTATAGCATTTGTTAAAAATTATTATCCTGAATTGCTAAAAGACACAATATTTTTGACCGATTTGAAAAGGCTTCAGCAAAATATGTTTGAACTAAGCGATTTTTTGGTAAATAATATTAAAGTGACAGATCTGGGATCAAAATTTGAAGGCACAATTACTTTTCATGATTCCTGCTCTGCTTTAAGAGAATATGGTATTAAAAATGAACCACGGAAATTGCTGGAAAAGGTTAAGGGCTTAAAGATTATTGAAATGAATGAAAGTGATACCTGCTGCGGTTTTGGAGGAACATTTTCTGTGAAAAATGAAGCAATCTCCACTGCAATGGCCCAGCAAAAGGTCGAAAATGCTATTGAGTCAGGTGCAGAGTATATTGTTTCTACAGAAGCCTCATGTATTTTACATATGGAGGCCTATATTAAAAAACATAAATCGCCAATTAAGATTAAGCATCTGGCAGATATACTTGCCTCTGGTTTATAATATCAGTTAGAACATTTGAAGATCGTGCAGCTTTTTATAAGCTCCTTCTTTTCTTATTAACTCAGAATGTTTGCCTCTTTCAACTATTTTTCCTTTATGAAACACACATATTTCATCAGCATTTTTTACAGTCGATAATCTGTGAGCTATTACAATAGAAGTACGGTTCTTCATCAGGTTTTCAAGAGCATCCTGAACAAGGCGCTCAGATTCTGTGTCGAGAGCGGAGGTTGCCTCATCAAGAATAAGAATAGGAGGATTTTTCAGCACAGCTCTGGCAATACTGATACGTTGTCGTTGCCCTCCCGACATTTTACTTCCTCTGTCGCCAATATTTGTTTCATAACCATTTTCCGATTCCATAATAAAGTCATGGGCATTTGCAACTTTTGCAGCTGCTTCCACATCTTCCTTGCTGGCATTATCAACTCCAAAGGAGATATTATTAAAAAATGTATCATTAAATAATATTGATTCCTGGTTTACATTGCCCATAAGTCCACGAAGATCATGCAATTTTAAATCAGTAATTGGTATACCATCAACAAGAATTTCTCCTCCCTGAATATCGTAAAAGCGTGGTAGAAGATCAACAAATGTTGATTTCCCTGAACCCGACTGGCCAACAAGTGCAATTGTATTACCTTTAAATAATGTAAGATTAATGTCTTTTAAAACATATTCAGTTTTGTATTTGAAGTTAACATTCTTATACTCAATCTTATCATTAAATGATTTTATAGCTTTTGGATTATCATTCTCAATAATTTTAATTTTAGAATCAAGTATTTTATCAATTCTGTCTATAGAGGCAAGGCCTTTTTGAACATTATAAAATGCTGTTGAAAGGGCTTTAGCAGGATTAAGTATCTGAGAAAAGAGAGCTACATATCCTATAAATGTTTCTGCGCTAAGGTCACTTTCCCCACCTAACACAAGTTTTCCACCATACCACATAATTGTCATAACAATTACTGATCCTAAAAATTCACTCAATGGAGATGCCAGATATCTTCTTCTGACCATAGTGTTCATGATATTGAAATACTTGTTGTTCTCTTTATTAAACCTGGAATTTATTTTCTCCTCAGCATTAAAGGCTTTAATTATTCGCATTCCTGATAAAGTTTCTTCAATCATTGATAATAATTCTCCCATTTTACTCTGCCCTTTTGAAGAAATTTTTCGAAGACTTCGTCCAATACGGCCAATAATAAAACCTCCCACGGGTAAAAGAACTAAAACAAACAGAGTTAAAGAAGGGCTCAATATAAATAAGCCTGTAAGGAAAATAATAATATTTAAAGGTTCACGAAACATCATTTCTAAAGAACTCATTATAGACCATTCCACTTCCTGTACATCGGAAGTCATTCTTGAAATAATATCTCCTTTTCTTTCATTTGAAAAATATCCAAGTGGAAGCTTTAATATTTTATCATATATATTATTCCTGATATTTTTGACAACTCCGTTTCTTATTGGTGCCATAAAAAAGTTGGCAAAATAAATAAAGAGGTTTTTCAGAAAAAACATAATTAATACCAATATGCTTACAAATACCAAAGTATTAACCTTACCTGAATTTTCAATCATATAATTGATTTTATATTTAAAAATATTCTCAATTACTTCTTTTTTAAATTCAAAAGGAATTTTTGTTAATTCTCCTACCCCCAATGTTGCATCTGTTTCAAATAAAATTCCAAGAAAAGGAATTATCAAAACAATTGAAAATAATGAAAATATTACACCAAGTGCATTGAACAAAATATTTAAACAGGCATATGATTTAAACGGCGTTAAATATTTTTTAATGATAATTAAGAAGTCTTTCATGCTGATAGTCAAATATTTAATATATCCCGGTGTAATTATATGGGGTGATTTTTCTCAATTCCTCCTTAAGCTTATTATCTATATTTAAAGAGTCGATAAAAGAACGAATAACTTCTTCATTTATTTTCCTGTTTGTTCTGGTTAACTCCTTTAGAGCTTCAAATGGATTTGGATAATTCTCTCTGCGAAGAATAGTTTGTATTGCCTCTGAAACAACAATCCAGTTATTCTCAAGGTCTTGTTTTATAACTTCTTCATTAAGAAGAAGTTTGTTCAATCCTTTTAAAGACGATTTAATGGCAATAAGAGTATAAGAAACAGGCATCCCTATATTTCGCATAACGGTTGAATCAGAAAGGTCTCTTTGTAATCGTGAGATTGGTAACTTTGATGCCAGAAAATCACACAATGAACTTGATATTCCAAGATTTCCTTCAGAGTTTTCAAAATCGATAGGATTAACCTTGTGAGGCATTGCTGATGATCCCACTTCGTCTTTTTTTATTTTTTGTTTGAAATATCCCATTGATATGTAGGCCCATATATCTTTGTCAAGATCAAGAATTATGGTGTTTATCCTTTTCAGGTTGTCGAAATATGCAGCAATATTATCATAATGCTCAATCTGGGTAGTTGTTTGAGATCTTTTTAATCCCAGAGTTTCGTTTACAAGTTTATTTGAAAAACTTACCCAGTCGATTTCAGGATAGGCAACATAGTGGGCATTAAAATTCCCTGTAGCCCCGCCAAATTTTGCGGGATAGGGAAGGTTTTTAATTTGAGAATATTGCTCTTTTAGGCGTTCAATAAAAACTCTTATTTCTTTTCCAAGATTGGTTGGAGAAGCCGGCTGTCCATGAGTTCTGGCAAGCATGCTAACATCTTTCCATTCAACAGAAAGTTCTGATAAAGTGCTAATAAGTTTTTCAATTAATGGAAAAAGAACATTAACAGAGGCATCTTTCAGCAAATATGGAGTAGCTGTGTTGTTTATGTCCTGTGAGGTTAATCCAAAATGAATAAACTCTTTATAGTCCTGAAGGCCAATCTTTTCAAATTCTTCCTTCAAATAGTATTCAACAGCTTTAACATCGTGGTTTGTGACACTTTCAATTTCTTTTATTCTTTTTGCATCGGAAAGCTCAAAATTGTTATAAATATTTCTTAAAGTTGAAAAACTATCTTTATTGATATTTCCCAGTTGTTTAAGAGGGATATTGCATAATGCAATAAAATATTCAACCTCAACAATTACTCTGTATTTTATCAAAGCATACTCTGAAAAGTATGGTGATAATTCTTTTGTCTTATTGTTATATCTTCCATCAACAGGAGATATGGCTGTTAATTCTTCTAGTTTCATATGAAAATCGTTTATCATAACAAATGTAGAAAATTATCTATTCTGTATTAATTTTAGTTTATTGATTTTATCTAATCACCGGTCATAATGAACAGTGGTTTAAAATCGAATTTTGTATATTTTGGGCGCAAACGATCAGTATTATAATGTTTTTCAATATTAACCACTTTCTTTGTGCTAATAACAACATCAATAGGAGCATTATCATAACGTCCGTTTCTAAGAATTACCAGACGTCCATGTACTCCTTTCAGGATAAGGTCGAGAGCAAGATTTCCATATGCCATTGGCACAATTGAATCAATTGCATCAGGATCTCCACCACGTACCAAATATCCAAGGCTCTGATATATTACATTAATGTTTTTACCATTATTATATTTTGAGCTAAGCCTTTTGATCTCATTAGCTACATTATTTCCAATACCTCCCAGCTTAGCGTGCCCAAACATATCTTTTTCTGTATCCTTAAAAATCATTTTTTCCTGCCCTTTAAACATTGCCCCCTCAGAGACAAGGCATACAGAATATTTGCTTGGATTTTTATATCTGTCCTGAACAAGTAATTCAGTTAATTTATTTATATCAAATTTATATTCAGGAATTACACATCTGTTTGCCGCACCTGCCATGGTAGGTAGAAGAGCTGTAAATCCTGCATATCTGCCAAAAACCTCAAGCACCAAATGCCGCTCATGAGAACCGGCTGATGTACGTAAAGTATTTGTCATATTTATCGTACGAGTTACGCAGGTAGAAAAACCAATGCAATAATCTGTTCCGGGAACATCATTATCCATGGTTTTTGGTATGGCAACTACTTTAAGTCCTTCTTTATATAATCTTACTCCATAACTTAAGGTATCATCTCCGCCAATTGGAATAAGATATTCAATATTTAGCCATTCAAGGTTTTTTACAACCTCAGGAGTAAGATCGTTTATTTCCTTATTATAAACATCCTGTAAATGAGTAGGGACTGTGTCCTTAGGCATATGGCTTGGACGGGTCCTTGAAGAATGAAGAAAAGTTCCACCACTTCTTCCGGCCTTATTTACCACCTCTTCAGTAAGTTCAATAATATTATTTG
>JBHOTF010000052.1:0-15654 GCA_042584005.1 Bacteroidota bacterium | reverse complement strand
TCCGGGATATAAGCTAATTACATCATTATGAAAAACAAGGTCATAAAAATAATTAGCTTCCAGAGTACCCGATTTAGATTCAATAATAGAAATAAATTCATTATCAGAGTTGAACAACATAGCACTATAATCTCCAATAAAATTCTCTGTACCATAATTGGCAATACTAACATTAACATCAACTTCTTGCCCCTGTTGCATAGGATTTGGATTAACAACAATCTCTGAGTGTAAACCGAGTTGGTTATCAGTCACTTCACCACCGCCTCCTTCTCCTTTTGGTTGAATACCAATTACTGCCAACTGATTATAGGAATAATTACCACCACCACCACTGGTACTTGTTCCTGAAGGTACAAGATTGTCTATATAAAAATAATTATTATAAGAGCCACTCCATCCCCAGTTAAAATGAAAATAATCGCTTTGCTGATAACCATCACAAACAAAGGCATGGCCGCTACCGTTTCCGGTTCCGGCATATTCTATTGGCCTGTTGTTGTCAAGATCGGTACGCAAAAGTTGTTTCCATATTTCATCAGTATAATTTGCCCTGATTACAAAACTTGTTGAGTTGTCGTAAGAGAAATATTGTTTTAAAGCATTGGCAACAACATCAAGCGAACTGGTACTCGATCCGCCTGTTTGTGAGGTCCCATAGTCCATTTCAACACTAACACCGCAATGATACATTAACAGAGCTACTGCATCGTTTGAACTAGTTACCTCATTAGGCATCTGACTCCATTCGTAAGTTGTTGCACCATAGTTTGCAGATAAAGTTCCATACCTGTTATGGTTATACGATGAATGCCCTTCACCCTGAGCAGGGTGGTTATGATATTTCATAATCATAGCCATTGCTGTTGCAACACATCCTGTAACTGTACGCGAACCGTAGGTATAATCGTATGGACACATCTCATTATAATATGGCGATTGATCCCAGTTTAATACAAGTAATGGTGCGACAGATTTAAGAGATCCTGAATATTTATATGTATAAGAATCCAGTTGCTCCCATTTTTCCTGAGTTTCTTTAGTGGCTGAAATATTATATGTTCTAATATATTCAATCTGTTTTTTATATTCCTCCATCCATTTTACAAATGCAGGAGGAGGGTTTTCTCCTGAATATGAACCCTCAAGAGAATAACCTAATATTGGTTCAACCTGATCTTCAGCAGAAACAATTACAAAACCTCGCGTTTCTCCAGCATTAAAAATATAATAATAATTGTTTTTAATATCCGGAAGCCCTAATGATTTATTTTCTGAAAACAGTTTTAATTCTTCACCCAATGGCGGTAAATTATTTAAACTAAGCGTTTGCTGAAAGAAATTCTCAGCAATCTTTTTAGCTTTTTCCTTATTAACTTCATCCGCCATAATCTGACCTGCGAATAAAAATAATAGTAATAAAACACTACTTATTCTGAAAATAAGCTTGCGGCAAAATGTCCATTTTTCTTTCATAATATCATATCATTATTCATTAATATTGTTGGCTATCTCATATACAAGTTTAAAATTGTAGTCGTTTCCTGCAGGGTTCCAGGGACTACCTTCTTTATTAGTAATATTTCCTGAAAGTGCTTTTTCAGCAGCATTCTTGTTTCCATCATACATGTTTTTTGCCCAGTTAACAATTGGGTCATCTGGTTGAGCCTTATGCCATTTATCTAATAATTCCAATGCCATATCGGTCCTGCCTGAGTATTTCCAGGCAAGAATATTTATATAATGGTTAGAATTTAATGTATTGGTTTTTTCACTATATTTTGTAATCTTTTCAAAAATCTGCCTGGCTTTTGTTATCCTTCCTGCCCTCATATAAGTCATAGCCTCAAGAAAGTCTTCAGGCCTTTCGTCAACATCATACGATCGCCCAACCCCAAGATTTTCAGGCCATAATCTGGCCTTCTCTATAAGTTTGGAAGCATTGGCGTTTTTTCCATTGTTAATATTTTCCAGGGCATATAACAGATGTGCCATACGATATATGTCGTGGCCCGATCGTGCTCCTTCATTAGGAAGAATATTTATATTATCCAGAATTTTAATTGATTCCTTAAACCGGTTTTTAAATAACAAAGCCCTGGCATAATTAAATTCTATAACAAAATTTTCAGGAAACAGCATATTTGCCTTCTCAGCAATTATTAAGGCTTCATCGAAATTATTTGTTTTTACCCTCGATTCAAATAAAATATGATATGCTCTCCAAAGCAAAGGGTCAAGTTCTATGGCTTTCTCATAGTTTTTTATGGCTGTTTCAATAGATTTTTCTGAATAAAAATTTCCTCTCGATAAATAAAAAGGACCAAAATCAGGTCTGGTTCCACATGAAGTAAATAATCTGGCAACATTATTAATATTATTTCTGCTCCAGTGGATTAAGGCCAGGTAATATTTAGCTTTCCAGTTGGGAGAAATTTTTCCCGCCCATTCAAGAACCCCGGCAGTTTCTTCTCTGAAAGGAAATACCAGTTCCGGGGATAAAGAAATTGCTTTTTCCAGATAGGCTGTTTGATTTTCTTCATTATCAAGATATGCCAACCAATAAAAAGCAACAGGGTGGGTTGGGCATTCTTTTAAAATATCAACAGCTTCCTCATTCAAACCGAGATTGTAATAATAAATTGCAAGCTCAATATATGTTTCATGAGCCAGTTCATTCCTTATCATAGATTTTGCATAATCAAGATCTTTTTTATCTGCGGAATTAAAATATTTCTCAAAATTTGCAAAATGGTTAAGAGGGTCTTTACTAATAATCTTATTTATATGTTCTTCAGATTCAGAATTATTATTATTTATTCTTGAAAGAATAGCAAGAATTTTTAATGCATTTATCTGGTTGATATTATAATCTAATGATGCTTTTGCAAAATATTCAGCATCAGAATTTCTTCCAATAATATAATATGTTTCGGATAAACCCAGATAGGCAGCCGACCTGTACTTAACCGACCGTGCAGCAATTCCATAGGCATCAATGGCATTATAATTATCGCCCAGTTTACGGCAAAGGGATGCATAATGGAAATTTGCATCAGCATCGTATGTATCATTTGCCATAGCTTTCAGATAATACTGTGCTGCCTTTTTATAATCCATCTTTTTATAATATATCTGGCCGGCACCAACAAGGGAAGGAGAATATGAGGGATCTTTTTTCAAACATAACTCATAACTTTCAAGAGCAGCTACATAATTTCTTTGTTTTGCATATTCAGAAGCTTGTTTCCACATTCCGTATACACTGCTCCAGTCGAAATCAGGATTTGCAACAGCTGGTCTGTCAAGATTTTTACTCTCTTCGTCAGTAGAACAATAATAAATCAGCCTGTTGCCAATAATTATTTCTATCTTTTGAGAAGCATCAATGTCAACTATCTCTGAAAAAGTATCCATAGGCAAAAGACTTACAGCTGATCTGAATACTTCTTTATTTCCCGATTTTACTATTACATCTGAATTGATTTGGTCAAGAGCACACAATGCAAATTTCAGTTTATTATTTTCTAAATTAAGGTGAAGAACACCGTGTTTATTGGCCTCCGTTATGCCTCCGGTATTTTTATAAGGAAACCATATTTCGGGAAACTTTTCATATGAATAAGGGGCAAAAAATAAATGTTTGAAAGGAGTTTTTGTGCTATTGTTTGCCGACTGGTTAAAAAGAATACCTGTCTGAATTTCAGTATATTGAATATTCCCCAGTTTGGGATCTGTAAGAAGATCAACCCAAATTGCACCTTTTCTGGCCTGAGACCACATCCATATTTTTTTACCAACTTTTTCGGGATATAAGGACCAGTGCCCTGATCCAAATTTTTTATCGTGCCAGTATGTTCCCAGAAAGTCGGTATACTTTCCAAGTACATGATACGATTTGTCGGGGCCGAATGCATTGTTGGCATAAAATGAAATGTCAATATTGTTCTTATTTATTGTCCATGGAAATTTATTGCCACCATGATCGATATAATTCTGGCCGGGATAAACATATTCCATATCTTCTCCCACATCTGTTGAAGCATTCATCCAGTGATATAATGATGTGTTCTGTTCAGTAGAATTATACCATGTAGCAATTGTTTCGAAGTATGCCTTATCCTTCGGAAGCTTCACTTCAACGCGCCATTCCGTCCTTGAGGATAAATCAAGTCCACCGAAAAAGCAGGAAATACTCCCATCATCATTCTTTCTATATGTATAATCTACAGGTGTTGCAGAAGCAGGAGTATGGCCTATCGACCCGAAATTATATTCAATACCTCCTGATGTCCAGGCACCACGCTGAGCTATATCACGGAATTTAATTACATTATTAAAATATATAAAACTGTTGCCTGTAGATTTCTCAAAAGCTCCAAGAATTTTGCCTCCTATTTCAGGTGCCATCAGTACCTCAATATATTTATTCTCGAGCTTTATAATATTCCAGTCTTTATCCTGTCCATCTTTTTCATATCCATCGAAACGGAAGTAAGGATATATTTTATCCGGGTTTGCAATGGGGTTTGGGTCAGAAAAATTATATGTCAGAAAGCTTCTTTTCTTTTCAGAAATCTGAATTTCCTGAGCGAACAAATTTAAAGAGTTAAGAATGAATGATGCAAGGACTATTAATCCGACATTTCGTTTCATCTATTAGGTATTTAGGTTCTAAGCTATATTAATTATTGCCAAATATGGCAATTTTACATTCTATTCTGATTTGTTATTCTCCATCGGGAGTTCCATATTGCAAATAAAAGTTGAATTATAAACATATAAAATATATCTTACTGTCGCAAACAGAAATAATACTTTATCGAAAATGAAAGCATATATATAATTCACATTTCCGATCAAAATATATAGCTTTGTTAGTAATCAGTAATTAATTCAGAATGAAGAATGTTTTAAAAATCAAACTTCACTGGCAAATTCTTTCAGCTCTTGTTTTATCAGTTATTTTCGGATATTTCTTTTCAGAACAGGTAAAATATGTCAGTTGGATGGGTGATGTATTCCTGAATGCACTTAAGATGATAATTATTCCTCTTATTGTTACTTCGCTTATATCTGCAGTTACAAATATCGGAGCAGGAAAAAATCTTGGGCGAATAGGACTAAAAACCTTTATATATTATATTTCTACAAGTCTGCTGGCAATTATTATAGGTTTATTATTTTTCAATATTATCAGGCCGGGAGATAATTCTGATTTAAATCTGATTCAGGACGTAAAAAACCTCGGACTTGATCAAACCTCATTTGCTGAGACTATTAAGAATATTATTCCATCAAATATTTTCGAATCATTATCACAGGGAAATATATTATCGATAATATTTTTTGCTTTAATATTTGGCATATTCATCACTAAAGTTTCTGACAAACCAAAAGTATTATTGACAGATTTTTTTAATTCTGTTTATGAAGTTATAATGAAACTCACATTATTCATTATAAAATTTACACCTCTGGGAGTATTTGGAATAGTTTCAAAAGTAGTAGCCGATAATATCGATAATCTTTCCAATCTGGCAGGAAGCATGGGAATATATATGCTTACCGTTGTATTGGCTCTTATGTTTCACGCATTAATTACTTTGCCATTAATTCTAAGGTTTATCGGCAAATCAAATCCTCTTAAACATTTCAAAAATGTATTAACTCCTCTGTTGACTGCTTTTTCAACATCTTCTGCTGCAGCAACTCTTCCTCTCACCATGGAAGCTGTTGAAAAGAAGTCGGGTGTTTCAAAAAAGATCACATCATTTACTCTTCCTCTTGGAGCAACTGTAAATATGGATGGTACAGCACTTTACGAATGTGTTGCTGCTATGTTTATTGCAAAAGTATATGGGCTCGACCTGGGTTTTGCAGAACAAATGATTGTGGTATTTACTGCCCTTCTTGCATCTGTTGGAGCGGCGGCAATACCTATGGCCGGACTTCTTATGATAACTATTATTTTATCTGCATTAGGACTGCCGCTTGAAGGTGTTGGTTTGATTCTGGCTGTCGACAGGCCGCTCGATATGATACGAACGGCAACAAATGTATGGAGCGATAGCAGCGGTGCAGCTGTAATAGCGCGTTCAGAGGGAGAGAAGCTGTTGATTTAAGATTTTTGACTTTTGACTTTTGACTTTTGAATTGAGTTTTACTTTTTACTTTTGATTTTTGATTTTTTACTTTTGAATTTTTAATTGATTTTTTTTGAATTTTGACTTTTGAATTTTGAACTAAAATATATTATTATGTGCTTGAAAAACTTGTGTCTAAGTATTGTATTAATTTTTATTACTGGAATGTTTGGATTTAGTCAGACGAACATCCGTGTTTCCAATCCTCTTGCTGAGGAAATAATGCTTGGTAATTATGATCCTGCCGATTATGCGGCTTCTGAAGTAATTGATCTTCCCGATGCAATTATTCCGGATTTAGTAAACAGAATATCTACTGATTCTCTATTGGCATATCTGCAGAAGCTTGATTCTTTTTATCAGAGAAATACAGGGTCAGATACAATTTCAGATACCAGAGGAATTGGAGCCACCAGAAGGTGGATATTTAACAAATTCGAGGCTTACAGCAGGGCCAACCAGAACCGGCTGATCGTTTCATATTTAGATTTCGACAGACTTGTTTGCGGGATGAATAAACATAAGAATGTTATGGCTGTGCTTCCGGGGAGAGATACCACCAACAAAGAGATATTACTTGTTGAAGGACATTTCGACACCAGGTGTGAGGGAGGCTGTGATACAAGTTGTTATACTCCCGGAATTGATGATAATGCTTCAGGAACAGTTCTGGTTATGGAACTTGCAAGAGTAATGAGCAGATATAGTTTCAATCGTACAATTGTTTTTACACCTGTTACCGGAGAGGACCAGGGATTGCATGGAGCTAAGGCAATGGCAAAATATGTAGCTGAAAAAGGCATATCAGTAATGGCGTGTTTTAATAACGATGTTGTAGGGGGAGTAACTTGCGGGTCAAGATCCTCACCACCTTCATGCCCTGGATTAAATCATGTTGATAGTACTAACGTAAGATTATTCTCTTATTCTACCTCCAACGATTCAGCAAAATATTCAAAGCATAAACAACTTGCACGATATATTAAACTCAATCAGATTGAAAGGATAAATCCTCTGCTTCATACACCTATGAATATCAATATTATTATTTCAGAAGACAGAACCGGAAGAAGCGGAGATCATATTCCCTTCCGTCAAAGAGGTATTGCAGCAATCAGATTCTGTTCACAAAATGAGCATGGAAGCGGAGGCGGAAATTTCCCCGACAGGCAACACTCTACAAGAGATATACTTGGAATTGATACTAATAGTGATGGTGAAATAGATTCTTTATTTATAGATCTGAATTATCTTAAAAGAAATGCTATCAGTAATGGTGTAAACTTAGGACTGCTGGCAAATGCCCCTGCTGCACCTGAGCCTGAATTTGAACAAACAGAAAATGGAGTAATACTTCATCTTCTGGCCGACGATGCGGAATATAATCAACATAGGGTAGGAGTTAGATCCAGAGGTTCCGGCAGTCTTTACTTTGATACTGTTCTGACTTTCAATAATTCTATTCACCTGGAGATTAATGATCTGGATAGAGATAAAGATTATTATTTTTCTGTATTAAATGTTGAGAATGAGTCACCGGGACTTTTTTCAACCGAATTTTTACGAGAAAATTTACTGGGTCTGCATTATGATAGTAAAAGAAAAGGAATAAATCTTGGGCAGAATATTCCAAATCCTTTTAATAATAATACATTAATTACTATTGATAATTCATCCGACAAAGAATACAACAATGCGGAAATCCTGGTTATGGATCAATTAGGAAGATCAGTTAAAAGAATCCCAACCTATCTTGGCCTGGGAGAAAATGAGGTTATGATAGAAAACTTAGATACTATGCAGGGAGTATTATTATATTCTCTTGTAATAGATGGTAATTTCATTCAGTCGAAAAGAATGCTGATGATCAACAAGCCGGAATAATAATAGCCAACTAATAATTAAATTTTTAAAGAACTAGAAATATGAAAAATAGCATTAAGATCCTTTTTAGTTTGTTTATAATATTTGCTTGTATCAGTTCTTGTGATAAAGTTACAGAGTATTTTGATAAGGACGATACTAATAATGGTGGTAGTAGCGGTAATCATGTGGATAATGGTGATGGTACAGGAATATTGACCGATAAAAGGGATGATAAGGAGTATAATACTGTAAAAATAGGACAACAGTGGTGGATGGCTGAAAACCTGAATGTTGGAACAAGAGTACTACTTTCCGACGGCCAGTCAGGAAGTACCGGGGCTGAAAAATATTGTTATAATGATGATGAAAGCTATTGTGATATTTATGGCGGATTATACAATTGGTACACAGTAGATGATGGTGTTTGTCCGGAAGGTTGGCATGTTCCATCTGAAGAGGAATGGCAGGAACTGGAAATTTTTATTGGCGTACCTGAATCTGAGGCAAGGAATATTCGTAGTAACCGTGGAACAAATCATGGAGGAATGCTTAAGGAAACCGGATTAAGTCATTGGAAATCTCCAAATAAGGATGCAACAAATTCAACAGGTTTTAATGCTTTGCCTGCCGGTTCTGCAGGTGTTAACTTTCAGTATATAGGTGAAATAGCAATGTTCTGGACAAACGATTATTCGGGTACAAATGCTGCTGATGTACGGGCATTGCATTTTGATGAAGGTTATATATCTAAATTCCCGTATCATATTAACATTGGTATTTCTGTAAGATGTGTGAAAAATTAATATTTAAATTTTAAAAACTAGAAATGGATATAAAGAAAAGTGGAGCCCGGTTTAGTGCGATAGTCGGTATAGGAGAAAAAATTAAAAGTCTCAGTGAAGAAAATGGCAAGGAGTACCTTTATCTGAACAGAGGAATTAATGCGGTATGTAATATTGATTTGTCTGAAGTTGCAGCAGAAATCGACTATAATTCAAATGAAATACAGATTTATCCTGCCAACAATGGAATTAAATCTTTCAGAGATGCAATTAACAAGGAATACTTTAATAATAAAACTTCCTCCGAAAATATATTTATTACACATGGCGGTATGGGGGCTCTTGACCTTGTATTTTGTACAATTGATGTAGATAAGGTTTATATCCCGTCGTTTTACTGGGGAGCATACGTTAATATAATGAAGGTCAGAGATATTGACCATGATATTTATGAAAGCCTCGAATATATAGAAGCCAATATAAATAAGTTTAAAAATTCAGCTGTTATTATTTGTGATCCAAACAATCCTCTTGGAAACAAATATGATGATAAACTTTTAATGGGGCTTATTAAAAAGCTAAATGATGTGGGAGCTGTGGTATTAATTGATTGTCCGTACAGACGAATATTTTATGATGCGAGTGATACATTTCATCAGGATCTTCTGGAATATAAGAACGTAATAATTTTAGAGAGTTTCAGCAAATCAGTTGGATTGAGCGGACAGCGCCTTGCTTTTGTTCATTGCCAGAATAATGATTTTTTCGATGAATTCAGAATCAGGGTATTATATAATACAAATGGTGTGAATGCCTTTGCCCAGGTTCTTGTAAGAGATTTGTTAACTACTGATGCAGGAAAAAAATCGGCAAGCAATTTTAAGAAAAAAACAGCAGAAGATATAAGAAAAAACATCCAATATCTGAAGGATAACAACTTACTTGCTGATGAGTTCTATAAGAATTCAATCCCTGTAGGAATATTTGTTATAGTTAATAAAACTGAAAAAGAATTACTCGACAATTATATTGGCAGTGTTGGCCTCGACTTCTTTACACGCAATAAGGAATATGGAAAAATATTCTCAAGAATATGTGTGTCGGTTCCACACGAAAAGTTCGTAAAATTCTTTAGTAAAATGCTCTAATCTACTTCTGAAGTACTCTCAGCATTGTAGATCCCATATCCGCAGGTGATTCAACAACATGGATGCCGCATTCTTTCATAATTTTCATTTTAGCAGCAGCAGTATCATCTTTTCCACCGATAATAGCTCCGGCATGGCCCATTTTTCTTCCTTTTGGAGCAGTTTGTCCTGCTATAAAACCAACAACAGGTTTTGTACCGTTTTCTTTTATCCAGTATGCAGCATCCGACTCCATGCTTCCTCCAATTTCGCCTATCATAATAATTCCTTCAGTCTCATCATCTGCCATAAACATTTTTATTGCATCAAGAGTAGTGGTTCCAATAATAGGGTCACCACCAATACCGAGGCAGGTTGACTGCCCGAGTCCCTGCTTGGTAACCTGATCAACAGCTTCATAAGTCAACGTTCCTGAACGACTGACAATACCAATGCTTCCTTTTTTATGAATAAAGCCAGGCATAATACCAACTTTTGCTTCATCCGGAGTAATTACACCAGGACAATTTGGTCCAACCAATTGTACATCCTTATTGCAAAGATATTCTTTCACCTTAACCATATCGGATGTTGGCAAACCCTCGGTTATACAAACGATAACTTTTATACCTGCTTCGGCAGCTTCCATTATTGCATCAGAAGCAAATGCAGGCGGTACAAAAATAACGGAAGTATCTGCACCGGTTTCTTTAATGGCATCTGAAACAGTGTTAAACACAGGCTTATCAAGGTGGGTTTCACCGCCTTTTCCCGGTGTTACACCACCAACAACATTAGTTCCGTATTCTATCATTTGTTTAGCGTGAAATGTGCCTTCACCGCCTGTAAAACCCTGAACCAGGATTTTTGAATTTTTATTGACTAAAATGCTCATGTTTTGTATTGAATTTGAGTTAAAACTAGTCCCCAAAAGTAATTTTTTTTGCCGAGAATAAAAATGAATTCAATTAATAGAATTCATTTTTTATTTCATTATGCCTTTCGGCAATATATTTTTATTATTTCATAAAATTTCATAGTTCATTTTTTCTTGATTAAAGCATTTTATTTCTTTTTTTGCTATGAAAATATTATGAACTTTTTGCTTGATCAAAAAGTTCCAAAAAATCAAGGCTTACAAGAAATCGACTAAAAATCACAAATATTATCTAAAATTATTACAACTCATAGTTCGCTATTGCGAACTCTTCAAACAGTAATAATTTCTATACGATCCTATTTCTGATTTTCTTAACGAAATTTCTTGTCAGGCCAAAATGTAAATATATCCCACTTAACCTCTTAACCACTTAACCACTTAACCTCTTAACCTCTTAACCACTTAACCATTTATTATATCTTGCTAAGTAGTTTTTCAACCTTTTTCAAATCAGTTTTCCGCTTGTACAGTGGACTTTTATCGTTTTTATATGCCTGCAGGTTTTCTTCGTAGGTTTTGTTTTTTTTATTTGTATAAAAAACACCTAGCGGATATTTATCAGTTTCAAATGCTCTTTTTAATGCTTCAATTTTATCAGTACTATCATATTCTTCTTCAATATAATATGTGTTTTCTTTGAACCATTTGAGATTGTTTATTTTATTAAACGAAACGCATGGGTGAAAAATATCTACAAGAGAATATCCTTTATGATTAACAGCTTTTTTTAATATTATTTTTAACTGGTCCATATCGCCCGAAAATCCTCTTGCCACGAAAGACGCTCCCAGTGAGATAGCAACAGCTATGGGATTAAAAGGTTCTGAAGTAACTCCCTGCAATTGTAATGTCGATTTAAATCCTCTAATTGAGGTGGGAGAGGCTTGTCCCAGGGTTAATCCATAAACCATATTATTATGAACAATGTTTACAATATCTACATTTCTTCTGATCGCATGGATAAAATGATTTCCACCTTCACCATACATATCTCCATCGCCTCCTTCAGCTATGACAATAAGATCGGGATTTGAAGCTTTTATTCCCGTTGCAACTGGTAATGCCCTGCCATGCAAACCGTTAAAACAATTTGTATTTACATATTGAGATATTTTAGCTGCCTGACCGATTCCTGCTGAAATAACCAGCTTTTTCGGATCAATATTTAATTCATCCAGGCTATCTTTCAAAACATTTAGAATGGAAAAATTTCCGCAGCCCGGACACCAACCTGTTTCAGGTGTTTGGTCAAAATCAAATTTAGTTTTCATTATATAATTTCTTTTAATTTTTCGACTATTTCTTCAACTGAAAATGGCATTCCGTCATATTTCAATATGTTATTAGCAAATTCGAAGCCCGTAAATCTTTTAATAAGTTGTCCGAATTGAGATGTAGCATTATTTTCAATAATAATCAGCTTTTTTGCTTTGGCCAGGATTTCCTTTGTATTATCAGGCAATGGATACACCTGTTTGAAATAAGCAAAAGCAATTGTGTTATCATTTAATTTTTCTATTGCCTCTTTTATCATTCCGTAGGTAGAGCCCCATCCAACTATTAATGTCTGATATTTTTCTGAGCCAATTATTTCAGCATCAATAGAATCAACAGAGAAATTATCCATTTTTCTAAACTTCTTATCCACCATTTTGGTCCTTATATCAGGATCTTCGGTAATAAAACCTGCTTCATCGTGTTCGTGACTGTCGAATCTTACAAATCCATTTCCATACATTGGAACTCCTCTGGGTGATATTCCATCATTTGTTATTTTATATCTTTCATAGTCCTTATCTGTTTTAGTAATGTAATTTTCTACCTTAAATTCATTAAAGTTGATTGATTTGATGCTTTGAAAAGAATCGATATAATACTGATCAGTGAGAATTATAACAGGAACCTGATATTTATCGGCCAGATTAAATGCTTTTTGCGTTAAACATATTCCATCAGTAAAATTACCCGGAGCATATATTATTCTCGGAAATTCACCATGGCCGGCATATAATGCAAGGTTCAGGTCGCCTTGTTCGGTTTTTGTCGGAAGTCCCGTGGAAGGCCCCGGCCGCTGGGCAATATGAATTACTGTTGGGACTTCAACAATTGCTGCATTACTAATACCTTCTTCCATAAGGGCAAATCCACCCCCTGATGTTGTAACCATTGCCCGGGCTCCGGCATACCATGCACCCTGAATCATGTTAATTGCTGAAATTTCATCTTCTGCCTGTTCAACAACAACTCCAAACTCTTCGGAATGTGCAGCTAAATATTGTATTATGCCGGTTGATGGTGACATAGGGTAGGCCGATATGAAATTGCATCCACCTGCCAATGCACCTATACCGATGGATTCAGTCCCGCTTATTATAACCTGATCTTTAATTTTCTCATCTTTTTTTATTTGTATACTTAAGTTGAGCTTTTTTCCATTCTCATAACCCCTGCTTACAGCATCAATATTTTTATCAATTATTTCTTTTCCTTTTGAAGAAAAATGATCAGTAATATACTCATTGACCAAGTTTATTTCAATATCGAAAATGCCTGCTAAAAGTCCATAAGTAATTGCGTTAGAATATATTTTTCCTCCAACATCCTTTGCTATTGAACTTATAGCAACGTAGTTCATTTTATATTGGCCATTTTTATATTTATCCTCAATAAAACTTTCCTCACCAATAATTAATGTATTTTTTGAAAGCCGGTTTTCTAATCTGTACATAGCTTTTTTGCTTAACACAAATAGAATATCAATTTTATCAACGAAAGCTCCCACATCGTGCCCCGACACTCTTATTTCAGTAATATTATTCCCCCCTCTTACTCTCGACATAAGATCTGTTGCAGAAAATACATTATAACCTGAATTCTTCAGAGCCCTCATTAAAAGTAGTTCAATGGTCCTGATCCCCTGTCCTGCTTCTCCCGATAAAACAATAGAAATATCATTTTTCATATCTAAGTATTTGGATGTTAGTATTTATAAATATAGTGGAAACTATACTCAATTCAAAATTCAAAATTCAAAATTAACTCCTTGCAGTCGTTGAGAACGCTTTGCTTAGTTCAAAATTAACTCCTTGCAGTCGTTGAGATCGCTGCGCTTAGTTCACTATTCTTAAATTAAATTAAGTAATTACTACCTTTGCTATATCAATATTGGAAAATGATATTTTAAAGAATGAACACCGAAACTACTATTTGCGCAATTGCCAGTGCACCGGGAACGGGAGCAATCGCTATTGTCAGGCTTTCAGGGAGCGATGCGATTGGGATTTGCGACAAGCTGTTTTGTTCAAAAACTGAAGGCAAGAAATTGAGTGAGCAAAAGGCAAATACCATTCATTTCGGAAGTATTGTAGATGGAAAGGATGTTGTGGATGAAGTGCTTGTTAGCATATTTAAATCACCTAATTCGTATACCGGAGAGGATCTTGTAGAGGTTTCTTGTCACGGTTCGGTTTATATTCAGCAAAAACTATTGCAGTTATTTATAAAGCATGGGGCCAGTATGGCGAGTCCCGGAGAATTTACACAGAGAGCCTTTTTAAACAGAAAAATGGATCTTTCACAGGCAGAAGCTGTGGCCGACCTTATTGCATCATCAGGAGAGGCTGCACACCGATTGGCCATAAATCAGATGAGAGGAGGAATTTCCGATGAAATTAAATCGCTTAGGGCACAGCTGGTCGATTTTATATCGCTGGTTGAGCTTGAGCTTGATTTTTCTGAAGAAGATGTTGAGTTTGCCGACAGGAATAAGCTTAGAGAGCTAATGGATGAGATAAAGACACTGCTGGATAATCTGTTAAATTCTTTTGAGCTTGGCAATGTGATTAAAAACGGGGTTCCGGTTGCAATAATAGGGGAGACCAATGTTGGAAAATCTACTCTTTTAAATGTATTGCTGAAGGAAGACAAAGCTATTGTATCGGAAATCCCGGGAACTACCAGAGATGTGATTGAGGATCAGATAAATATAAAGGGAGTGTCTTTTCGTTTTATTGATACAGCTGGTATAAGAGAAAGTTCAGACACTATCGAGGCTATGGGAATAGAGCGAACATTTAAGAAAATCTCACAGGCTAAAATTATTCTTCAGATAGTTGATGCCACTAATAAAATTGAGCAGACAAGAAAATCAGTAAATAAAATTGAGAATCAGATTAATGATAACCAGGAACATATTGTGTTGGTAAATAAAACTGATAAGAAGAAAATAAACATTTCAGATTATAAATTCGATACCATACCTGTTTTAGCTATTTCAGCAAAATTCAACAAAAATATCGACAAGCTGGAAGAAAGTTTGATTTCAATAATAAACTATAAAAGACCCGAAGAAAAGGATACTATTTTATCTAATACAAGGCATTTTGAAGCCATTTCAAGAGCCAACGAATCACTCGGCAGGGCAATCACCGGACTCGACACCGGCCTGCCAGGCGACCTGATGGCCCAAGACATTCGCGAAGCCATTCATTATCTGGGCGAAATAACCGGCGAAATAACCACCAATGAAATTCTGGGCAATATTTTTGAGAAGTTTTGTGTGGGAAAGTAACATCTCTAAAAATACAATATTAATATTTTACATTAAATCGTCTAAGAACGCATGAGGATGGTTTTTAATAGAATTTATTTATCTTTAAAGGTCTTTAACACAAATATTAAGCAAATATCATGTATTACAATTACCCATCCATTATCTCAGGAATAAAGGTAAATAATATATTATTTTCAGCTACCAGCTTATTGATACATTCCACCCGGTAGGTATATATACT
>JBHOTF010000051.1:0-16184 GCA_042584005.1 Bacteroidota bacterium | reverse complement strand
TAACATATACATTATGAAAAAGATTCTGATTTTTCTGATATCAATATTACTGATTTCTAATATTTCTTCCTTTTCTCAGAATAAAAAAAGACTAAGAGATTACGGAATCAAACCTGGTGTTTATAGAACTGGTTTAAATAATTCAATAACTGATGTTAAAGGAGTGAGGGTGGGGCATTATACCCTTATAAAGGGAGACTCGGTAAGAACAGGAGTTACAGCCATATTACCTCATGAAGACAATATTTTTCAGGAAAAACTTCCTGCCGCTATATATATTGGAAATGGTTATGGCAAATTAACAGGTTACAGTCAGGTTGAAGAATTAGGCAATATTGAAACCCCTGTTATTCTTACAAATACATTAAGTGTTCCGGTGGCAGCAGATGCATTAATTGATTATACATTTTCATTTGAAAAAAATCGTAATGTAAAGTCGGTTAATCCTGTTGTTGGAGAAACTAATGATGGAGGATTAAATGATATCAGAGGAAGGCATATAAAGAAACAACATGTACTTGAAGCTATAAACAATGCTAAGGCTGGCACTGTTGAAGAAGGTTGTGTTGGTGCCGGAACCGGAACATTTTGTTTTGGATTCAAAGGAGGAATTGGTACATCTTCACGGATATTATCAAAAAGTGCAGGCGGATATACTGTTGGAGTACTTGTTCAGACAAATTTCGGAGGCTTTTTACAAATCGACGGAGTTCCGGTAGGCGAAGAATTAGGGAAATTATATAATAAAAGTTCATATAACTATTCTCCGGACGGTTCATGCATGATTGTTGTTTGTACTGATGCTCCTATTGATAGCAGGAATCTTAAGCGCCTGGCTAAAAGAGCCATGTTAGGTCTGGCAAAAACCGGAGGAGTAGCATCAAACGGAAGTGGAGATTATGTAATAGCTATTTCAACAGCCAAAGAAAACAGAATAAAATATAATTCTTCTTCATCCTTTTATGAATCAAAAACGATTAGAAATGATAGAATGTCCCCATTGTTTATGGCTGTAATTGAAGCCACAGAAGAAGCCATAATCAATTCTTTATTCGCCGCAGAAACTTCAGTTGGAATTAATGGAAGAAAAGTTGAAGCACTACCAATACCACAGGTAATGGATATAATGAAAAAGTACAATCGATAAAATTATTAACATATGAAACGATATAATAAAACAGCATTAATGATGGGATTTTTGTTATTGTTTATATCAATGAAATCAAATCTTAGCGGTTGTACGAGTTTTGCATGTTATTTTGATAAAGTATATTATGGCATGAATTTCGACTATCCTGATGTTGAATTAAAATTTTCTATTTCAAAAACCAATACTGGAAAAAGATTTCTTATGAGTTTTAAGCAAGGTTCGGGTTTTGGTTCAACTGCAGGAGTTAATGATCAGGGTTTGTTTTCTGCAGAACAGATGTTATATCCTGAACAATATAATTCCACTCCTAAACAGGCAGATGAACTTTATTTGTGGGATGTTTTTAATTATTCTACAATTAATTGCCAGAGTGTAGAGCAAATAAAAGATTTTATTGATGGAAAAACTGTAAGACAAGCAGGAAATATTTGTTTGCATGATATTGTTGCCGACAAATATGGTGGTGCTATGGTGGTTGAACCGGGAAATAATGACAATGCCCTTACAGATATTGAGGATGATTTTATTGTTATGACAAATTTTCGTATTGCTGATTTTGCCAATAGTCCTTACAATCAGGTTTCCGGACCAGGTGCAGAACGTTATAAAACAGCATATGAGTATATTAATCAGAACCGGAATTCTTTTGGATATGAAAATGGTATTGAAACTTTAAGACGAACAATTCAGTCTTCAGGAGGATATCCAACTCAATGTTCAATGTTGTTTGATCCGGCAATGAATGAAGTTTTTATTGCTTTAAAAGGGGATTTTTCAAAGATCTGGAAAGTGTCAATTGATCAGGGTATTATTGAATCATATTCAGGATTTAGTAAGCAAATTAGTATGGAAATGGGAGCCTCCGGAGTACTTGCTTCATTAATGAGTGAAATAGCTTCAACCGAAAATATGCCTACATCCATGGAGGGCTTAATAAACAGCTATCCTAATCCATTTAATAAAAGCACAATACTAAAATACCGGATTTCCAAATCCGGTCCGGTTTCCATAAAACTCTACAATGCACAGGGAGAAGTATTAAAGAATTATGTGAATAAAGATTTGCAAGCTAATGAATATGAGCTTACTATAAGCGCAAACGATATTCAACAAAGTGGTATATATTATTGCGTCCTCGAAACTAATAATACAAAGGATACGAGGAAAATTGTTTTTGAAAAATGAACTGAACTCTGGGGTCTGGGGTATGCGTTCTGGGATCTCGTCACTCGTCACTTGATAAGCTCCAGCGGATAAGTCAGTTTTATGAATAAAACATTTGACCTTTTTCTTTCATTTATCTGTTGCATTCCATAAAGATTTGCCAGTGGATCATCATAATTGTCAGAGTTGAATATCAGATATACAGCACCAAATGGTGGTTTGAAGCGCCATCCGAATAGGCTGTATACATATACTTTGTCGTTTACAGTGTTGTTTTGTGCAAAAACTCTAATCCATATATCCTTTGTGAAATTATAATCGGCAGATAGAATATTTAATATTGTTGAGTTATTATCAGGGTCTGGATTGTAATCAACTTTGTTAAATGTGTATTGTAACGCCAGTTTATTTCCAGGTTTAATTTTTATATTTCCCTGAAGAAGTTCGAAATCACGATCGAAATTTCTTCCCCATTGATATTGCACATGTGCTGAAGCCCATTCATCGGTGTTATAACCTAATGTAATACCATATTTATGATTGTAATATTTCTTTTCGAATAGCTTATATTCATCATTATAACTCAAATCAAGACTAAACCTGTTTTTTAAATATAATGTTGCTTTTTCGGTAATATACCAGCTTAAGAATGTTCCTTTTGTATCCCAATACACATTATTTGCAGTGCTTAATTTGAAATATTTCACAAACTTATTATCAAACCACCATTTGTAATCTACATCTGAATCAATTTCTCTTTTATCATCTACGCGGATAAAACCGGTTTGGTTAACATTGTCTCTGAAATTCTCACCGAAATAAGAATACCTCACATGGTAATGAAAATTATTATTTTCACGGGCAAATCTCATAAAATATGCACTATGGCTATTAAAATCTCCCGGGAGACTTGCAACTAATTGTCCTGTTATTTTCCATATTTTACCCGGATTTAATACAATATCGCCACTAAAAGATTGGGTTGATCCACCGTCCCATCTTTTATCAACAAGAGTCATCCCCAAAGTAGATGATTTTAGAAAATCTCTTTTAAAACGGGCTGCAGTAAAAAATGATGCAGGATCGTTATTATCAGGATTTGCAACTGTTCTTGCTGAGATAAGATTCATTTGTGTATTTCCGACTTTGCCTGATAATTTAGCTCCATAATTAATATCACCAATTCTTCTAGAATAAAAGGTTTTTATCCTGGTTGAGAACTGATCATTTCCATCAAGGAAAAATAATCGTTTTTCCGGAAAACTTAACTCCCAGCGAGTCATATTTATTTGATCCTGATCACCTTCAACTGTGGCAAAGTCAGGATTAACACTCAGATTAGCTGCTAAATTTGAAGTTATATTATATTTAACATCAATACCTGCATTTGGTTTCCATGAATTTTCTACTCCTGTCACATTACTGTCTTCGTAACGCAGATTTGCATAAGGGAAAACTATTAAATTGTTTCTTCTTTGAGGCAAATCAAGATTGGTAAGAATTCCTCCCTGCGATATTCTGAAATCCTGGCTAAGTTCTCCAGACCAGTATGCAGTTTCTGAATTTTTTCTTATTATCCTGCCAAAGTTAATTCCCCATGTATCGACAGACGATTTATAACTAATACTTTTAAAAGGAATTGCCATTTCTACTGACCACCCCCAGTCATATATTTTAGTATCTGAAATCCATTCAGCATCCCAATTGGGATCTACACTTCTGCCATCATCACCAAAACGAACATCGATTTGCGTACCTAAAGGATTAACAAAAAATCCAAATGAGCTGCGCTTATCATTATATGTATCAAGAATTGCAGTTATTAAATCATCATTTTTCGAAAGATTGTCGCGCGATTGAATATTAGCAACCAGGTCTGATCTGGATGAATAATAACATTTAAAGGCTAAATAAATGTTATTATTATCGTAATTAATATATACAATGGTCTTTTCTGTTGCTGAAGCACCTTTTTTAGGCTCCATCTGAACGAAATTAGAGGCAGAATCGGTAGTAATCCATTCGCCCTGATTAATAGCTCCATCAATAGTTGGAGGATTAGTAGTAAGACTGGCTTTTAAGCTTTTTTGAGATAAAACTAACTGTGGAAAGAAAGTAATAAGGAATACTAATAAAATCAGATAGTTTTTCATTATTTATAATTAATTAGCATGAAAAAATTCCTTTTATTTATTCAATAATACATAATTTTTTTATAAGCTATAGAATTAAATAAAAGAAAATGATTATAATTAATAAGATTATAAAAAAACTTCTATTGAATTTTATAATATCAAAATGAAAAGAATTCAAATTGGACTAAAAGTACTAAAGGAAATTTTCCCTCCATATTTACTTCTTTTGATATTCATACCATTAATAATTGAAGTTTTTATTGATCACGAATTGTTTGACAGTAGAAATATCATCATTAATTTATTGTGGATTCCTTTACTAACTATTCCCTTTATTTTATTTAAAAAGAGGTTCTTATATAGATTGATTTGTTCAATATATTTCATTATTGGTTTAATAGGAATTAGTCATTGGATAATATTAAAAGGCCCATTAACAATTACAAGTCTTTTGGTAATATCTAATACAAACCTACAGGAAGCAAAAGAATTTCTTGATTTAAAAGCTTCCGCCGGGTTACTTATTTTAATCCCCTATGTTATTATATTTATCTTCTCTCTTAGGTACAGGCCTGTTTATTACAAATCACGAATTAAACCATTCATTATTGGAATCATTTTGCTTATTTCCGGATTATTTATTTTTGAAAATGTAATAAATGGTAGATTAATCAGAAAAGGTGTTCCTCAAATTGCAAAGGTGACTTTCTCATTTATTGATAAAATTAAGCTCTATAAAGAAGCAATGCAGGAAATAGAGCCTCAAAATATACAAGCAAATTCAATTCATGACAATAGCAAACAAACATTTGTGTTAATTATTGGTGAATCAGGTAGCAGGAACCATATGTCTCTATATGGTTATACCAGAAAAACCAATCCAAAATTAGAAAATAGAAAAGATTTAGTTGTATACAATAATGTGGTTTCTCCATATTCGAACACACTTAACACTATATTATCAATGCTTTCAGAGTCGAATTTAGAACAGAAAAAAGAATTTGGAATGTGTATTGATATCATTGATGTTTTTCATTCTGCCGGATTTAAAACTTACTGGATTTCAAATCAATCTCCAATTGGAATATGGGATAATCTGGTAACAGTATTTTCAAAAAAGTCTGATTATTTTAAATATGTAAATACTACAAGCAATTCATCATTTGAAGCAACAACAACCACTTCATATGATTCAAAATTATTTAAACCATTTATTTCTGCAATGAATGAAGATCATGAAAAGAAATTTATTGTCCTGCATTTAATGGGAAGTCACTCATCTTATAAAAAAAGATACCCCGCAGATTTTCATCTTTTTAACGGAACCAATAAGAAAGAAAAAACAATAGCTGAATATGACAATTCCGTTTTATATAATGATTTCATTGTCGATAGTTTATTTAATATTTTATCAGTAAACGATTCTTTGCATCAGAATTCAATAACTTCGTCAATTTATTTATCTGACCATGGTGAAAATGTTTATGATGAACTGGATAGGGTCGGTCATGATTATTCAAATGAATTACCAAAATCCAATGTAGATGTGCCATTTATAGTTTGGCTTTCACCAAAATTTATAAATCTGAATCCGAATAAATCAACAATAATTAAATCTAACCAAAACAAACCCTATGTCTCAGATGATTTGTTTCATTCAATCATTGATTTAAATGGTATCCTGACTCTATATTTTAATGAAAGGAGAAGTGTTTTTAATGAAAATTTTAATGAATCGCGTCAAAGAGTGTTAGAAGATGGAAGGGATTACGATAAAAAATGAGTCGATAAAACAGGTAAAAGCAATCTCAATTGTTATCATTTTTATATCTGAAAGGGATCAGCAGAATGTCGGTGTTTTTGTCAAGTAGAATTTTATAAAATAATATCCTTGCTTTTATTTTATTCATTGAAGAATATGTTATGAACCAGAAATTTTTTTTCTTATCAGGAAAGTGTTTTTTTAAAATAGGATAATTTTTATAATCAGCAGATATATATTTATGTTTGAAAGAAGTAATGTTTTCTTTTATTTTTTCAATAGCTGTCTCTAATTCTTCTTTATTTAGTTTGTATAGGTTAATTGGTAAATAGTATGAGGTTATAAATCCTTTTTTTACAAATGTTTCTAATAACTGTGGATTAGAAGATTCTACAATAACTTTATTTTTATTGATTTTATTAAGATTTATGATTGAATCCAGGCTATTTGAAGATTGTGTTTTGTTACCAATATTGAGATTCTTATAATCAATCCAGTACTTGCAATTAATATTACTTAATTGTGATTCAAAATATTCTGATAATGTTAAATTTATTGATCTGTCAGGAGGGTGATTAACATCGAAATAGTTTTTATCTTCATAAAACATTACATCAAGCTCCACACCGGCAAGAATATTTGATGCTTCATTAAGTTTCTCAATACTATTTACTTTATGTGCCCATATTTTATCTCTAAATAAGATAATAAGTGTTTTATTAGAAAAAAAAACCATTATAATAAAGAGAATAAATAATACACTTATTATAGCATGTTTTATATTGTATCTTATTTTCATTAATTACTCTAACCAATTATCATTAGTTTTAACAAGCCATGCTAAAAGTTCATTTTTTATAAGTTGCTGAACAATATCTTCATTTTCTTCAGCAATATTATTCAGCTGAAAGGGGTCGTATTTATTATCGAATAACACATATTTTTTTTCATTATCAATCTGCTTTTCTATCATTAATGTATATCTGAGAGTTCTCACTCCGCGCTTGTTTTCACCCTGGTTATCAAAAGGGATTTTTAAATACAATTGTGAACCAGGACGTTCACCATCGCCTGTTTTTAACAGATCAGCAAAACTAACACCTTCAACAGTTTCAGGGATCTTGTCAGATAAACCAACAAGATTAAGAAGTGTAGGAAACATGTCGGGTACTGATATTAACAGGTCATCGTAACGGGCTTTTATTTTTTCAGGCCATCTTATCATCAATGGAATTCTCATTGATTCTTCATAATGATTATTTTTTGATATCTCCTGATGTATTCCCAGGCAATTTCCGTGGTCGGAAGTGAATACAACAATAGTGTTTTTTTCAAGTCCTGCTTCTTCAAGTGCCTTTAATATTCTGCCAAACTGATCATCCACTCCGGTGATCATAGCCAGGTAGTTTTTGATATTTTTTCTTGCGTATTTCGACATCGGATGGTCTCCTTCGAGGTCAACATTTGGTCTGTCGTACAAATCTTCATATGTTTTATCTTTATAAAGATCAACATAGTTTTGAGGAACCTGATTATATGGCATATGCGGAGGATTCATCGAAACAACAAGAGCAAAAGGTTTATCCGGATCACGAAACTTATCATCAGTATTTTTAATATAGTTTATTGCAATATCGGCTTCATGCTCCGGCCCCCATTGGTTTACCCATACAGCTTCATCTCTTGAAGCATCAGTTGTCCAGTACATAGGATTATTATGCTGATCGTAAGTTCCGTATGCATACCAAAAATCAAATCCATGGCGACGTTCAGGCGGACACCATTCGTTCCATGCCATGTTTTCATTATTATTGTAACACTTTACATATGGTTTATATGGTGAATCAAGATGCCATTTTCCAATATATCCCGTATCGTATCCATTTTCTTTAAGCAGGTCCGACCAGCAAGTATCTGTTTCCTGTAATTCAACACCAAAAGCTCCTGATTTACTGTTACAATTGGAAATAACCTTATTCGACAAAGGATATTTGCCTGTCAGCATCATTGCCCGGTAAGGACTACTGATAGGGTAATTACAAACTGCTTCTGTTAATACAATACTCTCATTGGCAAAATTATCCAGGTTTGGAGTAATAACCGGTTCCTGGCCCAAAAACCCCATTGCTCTTCCACGCATCTGGTCGGGAAAAACAAAAATTATATTTGGCTTTTCTTCTACATTTTTTTTACATGAAATTAGTGTAGGACTTAATGCTGAAATGGCTGCGGAGCCAAGAATAATATTTTTAAAAACCCGTTTATTAATATTCATTTTAGAACTGTTTTATTGCTTTACTGATTTTTAATAACTTGATAAGCAATTCTTCCAATAGACTAAGATTCAGCATATTTGCTCCGTCAGATTTTGCCTTAGCAGGATCGGGATGTGTTTCAACAAAAATACCATCAATACCGGCGGCAATTCCGGCGCGCGCTATTGTTTCAATTAATTCGGGCTTTCCACCTGTAACTCCTGATAATTGATTAGGCTGTTGCAATGAATGAGTAATATCCAGAACAACGGGAAAACCGGTTTTTTTCATTTCATAAATTCCACGGAAATCAACCACTAAATCCTGATATCCAAAAAATGAGCCTCTTTCTGTAAGAAGAATATTATTATTTCCTGTTTCCAGTACTTTGTCGGCAGCAAATTTCATAGCATCGCCCGATATAAATTGTCCCTTTTTAATATTTACAACTTTTCCGGTTTTTCCTGCTGCTACAAGTATATCTGTTTGACGACATAAAAAAGCGGGAATTTGCAATATGTCGACGTATTCAGCTGCAAGGCCTGCTTCATCAGGAGAATGAATATCAGTTATTAAGGGGAGTTGAAGTTCTTCCTTCACTTTTTTAAGTATGGCCAGCGCCTCCTTATCGCCAATACCTGAAAATGATTTATTACTGGATCTGTTAGCCTTTCTATAAGAAGCTTTGAAAACAAAAGGAATCTCAAGCTTATTAGTGATATCTTTTATTTTTTTTGCTATTTCAAATACAATCTCTTCACTTTCAACAACACATGGCCCTGCCAGAAGAAAGAAGTTGCCAGATTCAGTATGCTTGATGTTGGGAATATTTTTTATTGTTTTTTTCATTTTATGATTACTTATTATCAGTTTTCTTTTTTTCTTTTTCGTATTTATTATTTTTTGGTATATAAAATACGCTATTTTTTATTTCTTCAGGCAAATATGTCTCGTCAACATAACCATCCTTATGATCATGGGGATATTTATAATCCTTTCCATAACCCAATTCTTTCATAAGTTTTGTGGGTGCATTTCTCAGATGAAGAGGTACAGGGAGGTCGCCTGTCTTCTGAACCAGTTCCTGAGCCTTTTTTATTGCAAGATAGGCAGAGTTCGATTTTTCTGAATTTGCAAGGTATATTGTAGTTTCAGAAAGAATAATTCTTGATTCAGGCCAGCCAATTACATTTATTGCACTAAAACAATTATTGGCGAGTAATAGAGCATTGGGGTTTGCCAGTCCAACATCCTCTGCAGCAAGAATTAACAGTCGTCTTGCAATAAATTTCGGGTCTTCACCTCCTTCAATCATCCTGGCAAGCCAATATAAGGCTGCATCAGGGTCGCTTCCTCTGATTGATTTTATATAGGCAGAAATTATATCGTAATGCTGCTCACCGTTTTTATCGTATAATGCTATATTTTCCTGTACCTGTGAAATAACTTTCTTATTTGTAATGATAATTTTTTCAGATGTTTCAGATCCGGTTATCAGTTCCAGTATATTTAATAATTTTCGTGCATCTCCTCCGGAAAGCCTGAATAAAGCTTCATCTTCCTTAATACTTATATTCTTTTCCTTAAGAATTAAATCATTTTTTAGAACATAATTAAGCAATGTAATAAGATCAGTTTTTTCAAGCGATTTTAATACATAAACCTGACAACGGGACAATAATGGTGAAATAACCTCGAAGGAGGGATTTTCTGTGGTAGCTCCGATAAGAGTGATTGTTCCCTGTTCAACTGCTCCAAGTAAAGAATCTTGTTGTGATTTACTGAATCTGTGTATTTCATCTATAAAAAGAATAGGGTTAGGATGGTTGAAAAATTGTTGTTTTTTTGCTTTTTCAATTGTTTGTCGAACATCCTTAACACCAGAATTTACTGCACTAAGAATACTGAATGGCCTGTTGAGCTTTGTAGCGATTATTTTTGCCAGAGTTGTTTTACCGACCCCCGGTGGACCCCAGAGGATAAGTGAATGCAGATTACCGGATTCAATAAGATTTCTAAGCACCGCTTTTTCACCAACAAGGTGCTTCTGTCCTATAAACTCGTTTAATCCCTGAGGACGCATTCTTTCAGCAAGTGGTATATTAGAGGTCATTTAAATAAAATAGTTTTCTATATCAAAATAAAGAAATTTTGTTGTATTTATTGTATTCATTATCAAAGATAATTTATCCTGTTATATTTCCTCTGAAAAAAAATATATATTAGCAGTCAGAGGAAACCTTAGTAAATTTTTTTTCATGTAATCTGTGTATATGTTAACATAAAAAAAATCATATAGCTTTGTTAAACTAAAACAAGAAAATATATAATGGCCTACAAAAAAAGAAGTTTTCTTATTTCAATAGTTTTATTTCTAAGTATAACTTTATATTCCCAAAATAAGTATATGCCGCCAAATCCCTATTATGGGAGGGATGGAGAACACTGGACAAGATTTATAATTACTAACCCCGGATATATGGGACCTAATGCCCTTCCTGTTCCTGAACTCAATTCGGGTAATTTAGGCTCAGAAATAAGGCTTCAATCAGGATATGCATACCATTTGAATAAATATGATCCTACCTTTAATTTATTGAGCAGATTATATTATCCTTTATATAAAGATAAGATTGCCCTTGAATTTTCTATTGTTCCAATTGAAATTTTTGATATGGATTCGATTGCCAGATTCAACAGGCATACACGTGATATGAGGGGGGAAGGACTGGCTATGGGTGATTTTTATTTTGGAACTCATATTCAGCTATTCAGAGATCATAAAGTAATGCCCGATATGGTTTTCCGACTGGTATGTAAAACTGCTTCAGGCATAGGTTTGGCCGAGGCCAGATACACTGATGCTCCAGGTTATTATCTGGATATAAATTTTGGTAAAAACATTAGAAAATTCGGCTCAGGAAAAGTTCAATCCAGATTTACAGGAATGATGGGCTTCTTTAGTTGGCAAACATATTTGAAAAACAACAGACAGAATGATGCATTTATTTATGGCGCCGGATTGCTTTTAAGTCATAAAAAATGGGAGTTTCATAATAATGTTTCAGGTTATGTGGGATATATGAGGCTGGGTGACCAACCAATGATTTTTCGATCAGACTTTACCTTTAAGGCAAAAAAAACCGATTTCAGAATAGGGTATAGATGGGGAATAAATGATTATGATTATCAGAGTTTTATTTTTTCATTGATCTGGCACTGGGAGAAAAAATTGAAATAAAATTCAGGGGGCAAAATGGCCCCCTGTTTTATTTATTAAAATACATTTTTTAGTAAATCAAATGGATTAAGTTTGTTTAGTTTTATTGAGAATCTTATTCTTCCTAAGAAATTATCTGTCATATCATTACTAATATCAAGAAGATCTTTTGACATTACAAGAGGCAGGAATATCTCAAATGAATCTTGTAAAATGGAGAATTTTACTCCTGCTTCCCATTCAAACGATCCTAAACCAGTATAACCGGGAACAGGCAAACAATCTCCAAAACTTGCGATGTTTGCAAAGATTTTCAAAGGAATATTCTTTTTTACTGGTAGTGACGAACTTAAATTTAAAGCAAGCATCCATTCGTTGGTTTGTCCGTAGGGTGTATATGTTGCAAATGCTCCCTGATTAGAAATGAATTGATGAGATAAAATATTATTATCATTTAAATCATCTTGCCGTTCAAAAAATATCTCATCATAAGTATAATCTTCATTTCCTTTTGTGCCACTCAATCTGAAATTATATAATGAAGAAGAATTATTTTCTTTATATAAGAATGTGCCTGCAAACAACCTTATATCTAACCCTCCTTTGGAATTATAATTGATTTTATATTTTGCATCAACAGAGCCTTTTGCAAATCCATCGCCAGCCTCTATATTAATTGAGAAATTGTAAGGATGGACCAGTTTTTCGTTATTGTGTATAAATTTCACATTATAAATATTAATATATTCCTCTTCATTTCCAGTTTGAATATTTATAGGGTTACTTGTGCGTATTCCATTAATAATCAGGTGAGTTTCTTTTTTAATACGAGGGTAATTATTTCTGAATAAAAAATCAACTTCAGCCTTTATTCTTCTGAAATTATTATCAGGTGTATCATTAAATGCATATTGTTTTCCTGAAACACCAATACTCAAATCCTGAATAATTGCATCCACAGGTAAAATATGATATTTCATTGCAAAACTACCTGCAATATCTTTTGTTCCAAATGAGTATAACGGCATTATCTGATACTCGAATTTGCTCATTGGTAAAATTGGTGTGTAAAATACAGCGCCCAGCATATACCTGTTAGCTGAATTCCATCCCATGGCAGGAAGAATATTTAATGAAGTCCTGTCTGGATTTTCTACAATACCAAAGGGTTTTATTCTTAATGGCTCAATTTTTTTGAAAAGTCCGGATGTGCGGATCTGATTGTTTTTTCTATTTATTTCCAACATATCATAGTTGTTGTCGATCTGAACCTTGTCTATATCAGAAGATGATGAAAGAGACAACCATTTTTTTCCTTTAAAGCCTTCAAACCATTCATTAAATACGGGTTTTGAATTCTTTAGTCCGGTAATTGAAATTGGAGAATTAATATTGCCAATATTTCTAACCAGAACTTTATTGTTTTTGATTCTTGAAATTTTGTAATCGAGCTTTTTTGTTGTTTTTAATAAATCATCAAATAACCAACCCAGATCTTTGCCTGTTTCATCCTCAAAGCTTTTTTGTAAATCCTCAGGATATGGATGTTTGTATTTCCATTTAGTAAAAAAGTCCTGCATTATATTATCGAATTGTTCTTCTCCAAGATAATTCATTAAATAATCTATTATGCGGGCAGATTTAAAATAAACAATTAAACCATAATTGGTTGAAGTATAATCTCCTGCATTTAAAGAAGCATGCTGATCAATATTTTGCCTTGCAACAATTGAATATAAAAATTCGTGCATGTACTTGTATTCTGCTTCACCAAGATCGATAAATTTCATAACTTCTTTTGGTAATCCCAGAACATCACCAAAACCTAAACCTTTTCCATATTTTGTGCGCATATATCTTGCTTCATTAAAGGAATTAATCCCTTCATCCATCCATCCAAAATCTCTTTCATTAAAACCAAGAATTCCATAAAACCAATTATGGCCAACTTCATGCATAATAACCATTTCAAGAGCTAAATCATTACCGGCCTGGCCAATAACTGTAATATTGGGGTATTCCATTCCTCCACCGGCACTTAAGGCTGATAATATTGCTGTTGCATGCTTATAAGGATAATCACCATTCCATTTAGAGTAATAATATAATGCATCATTAATATATTCGATAGACCTTTTCCATAACTTTCCACCGTCGTTTGTAAACATTGCCCATGAAGTGACTTTTCGTTTGGAATATGGAAGTTCTACCTCTCCTTTTAATACATTAAACCTTTTATCGGCAAACCATGCAAAATCATGAACATTCTTCTGAATATACCTGATTGTTTTAAATTCATTTGATGATGGTGGAAAGATATTACTTAAACTATCGGTTTTGTAAGTTTCGATTTTAGCTGTTTTTTCTGCAAGTTCATTAAGCCATTTTATTTCCTCTTTATTTTGCAGATCACCTGTTGCACCTACAATATAATTTTTGGGAAGAGTAATAGAAACATCAAAAGATCCGAACTCTGAATAAAACTCTCCCTGACTTAAATAAGGCATCTGGTGCCAGCCATATTTATCATATACAGCAGGTTTTGGGTACCATTGAGTAATCTGGTATGATTCTTCAATATGTCCCAGTCGTGATGTTACTCCTTTAGGTATTTTAACATGAAATGGAGTGCTTATTTGTATCTTTTCGCCACTCTTTAAGGCTTTGTTTAGTATAATTTTACAGATATCAATATGTTCTTTGTCAAGCTCCCATTTAACTTTTTCTTCATTTACTTTAAAATCAAGTTTATCAATATAACCTCTTTGTTCTTCCAGATCGAATAGCTTTAATATTTTACCTTCAAGCTTTTGTTTTGCCAGTGCTGTAGAATTATTATCATAAGCATTGGGCCATAAATGAAAATATATAAACTCCAGGTCGTCAGGAGAATTATTTATATATTCAATAGTTTCAAATGCGGAAAGTTCGTGTGATTTATCATTAAGTTTAACATCAATTTTATAATTTACTTCCTGCTGAAAGTATTCCTGAGAAAATAATGTGAAATATCCTGTACAGAATATTAACATGATAAGGGAAAATAGTTTTTTTTTCATAGGATTTATATATTTGGGTGAAGATTATACATATTGTGGATTTTATTTCTGATTACGGGACCCATTTATATAAGACGTATAATTAACATAATAAGTTACATGTTTCAAGTGAATAAAGTGACTGGAGTGCCTGAAGCTTGGAGTTAATAGTGAACTTCACCGCAGCAAATTTTGAATTTTTTTCCACTACCACACGGGCAGGGATCATTTCTTCCAATAGATTTTCTATTAGTGTTTTTAAGTTTTGCGGCCATATTCTGATTGAAAATATTTTCCAATAAGCCGTATAACTCAGGATGTTTATTTTTCAGTAATTTAGGCCTTTCAAAAAAGTATTCACTTATAACAGCAAAAAACTCTGAACTGTTTGTTGCACCGTAAGGATTGATGTCGGACCGACCGATATATATTTCGTCAATCTTTTTATGTATAAGATCAAGCCAGGGAATAGCATACTGTTTTTCAAGTAATAATGAAGGTATACCATCTATCCTGCCATCGGCCTTATCGATTAAATGGACAAACTCGTGTATTGCAGTATTTTTTTTATCACTTTCATTTTTAAAACCATGAATAAGAGCCGGTCTGGATAATATCATTTTTCCTTCCATATATCCTGTTCCAACCATGCCCATTATTGCACGTCCATCTCCTGAAGTTTCAAATTTTTCATTGAACATAGATGGATACAGAAGGACTTCAGTGAGGTTAAGGTACTGCCAGTGTGGAAATTCAAAAATTGGAATAATAGCACTTGAAGCGACCAGAATTTTGTCGGTATCGTCAACTTTAATTTCAATACCTGTTATTCTGCAATTAAGGATAAATTCTTGAATTTTAAATTCGAATCTAAGCTTTTCTTCTGCCGACAGGTTATTATAAAATATCACATTCTCAGCTAATATTATTCTCCAATCAGGAGGAAAAGGAATGTCAGGTTTTTTCCAGCCTTTTTTCTTCCTGATTTTTATAAATATAAGCACTAAAAATATAGCGATTGCAATAAGTGCAATTGCAGATGAAAACGAATTCATGAAAAAAGTTTTATTTTACTTCTACTGAAAAAGCTTTGGTGTCAGCAGCTTCTCCTTCCGGGTTCCAGGCTCTTTTGTATTCAAATTTCAGACTGTCGATACCTGTACTCAAGCCCTTGAATTCCCAAAACTCTGTACCACCTACACCAGTACCCACTGAGTCTGTAATGTAGACTAAACTTAGAGTGTCAACTATTGAAACATTTGCTTTATTCACCCAAAACCAAATATATCCGGTTGTATGATTTGCCTCTATTTCAATAGTAAATGTTTCATCTACAGAAACCGAATAATCGTAATTATCAACTTCTTCCTTCTTACAACCAATAAAAAGAATCGTAAGAATTAATACTAAAAATAATAGTTTGCCTGTTTTCATAGTTTAATTTATTAATTATTTATTTT
>JBHOTF010000050.1:0-16280 GCA_042584005.1 Bacteroidota bacterium | reverse complement strand
TTATTAATGATCTGAATTCCTATAATAAAGAAGAAGGACTTGCATTAAGTGATGACGAAATAGAATATCTGGAAGAAATAACTAAGCGTATTGGCAGGGAATTAACTGATAGTGAGGTTTTTGGATTTTCTCAGGTAAATTCGGAACATTGCCGTCATAAGATCTTTAACGGGACTTTCATTATTGATGGAAAAGAAAAGAAGAATTCACTTTTTGCATTGATCAAAAAAACTTCAAAAGTAAATCCAAACAAAATTGTTTCTGCATATAAAGATAATGTGGCATTTATTGTTGGGCCTAAAGTTGAACAATTTGCACCCGGACGTCAGGATACATCCGATTATTTTGAGGTGAATGATATAAATACAGTGATTTCTCTTAAAGCAGAAACACATAATTTCCCAACCACAGTAGAACCTTTTAATGGGGCAGCAACAGGTACTGGTGGGGAAATTCGTGACAGGCTGGCAGGAGGGAAAGCCTCAATACCACTTATTGGAACAGCAGTTTATATAACTTCTTATCCACGACTTGCTGATGACCGCCAGTGGGAAAAGAAAACAAAAAGCCGTAAATGGTTATATCAAACACCTGAGGAAATATTAATAAAGGCTTCAAACGGAGCAAGCGATTTTGGAAATAAGTTTGGACAAGCTTTAATATGTGGTAGTTTGCTCACATTTGAGCATTTTACAGAAGAAAAAAAGTATGGATTTGATAAAGTAATTATGCTTGCCGGTGGTGTAGGTTTCGGAAGAAAAGAAGACAGTCTGAAAGATGTTCCCGAACCTGGTGATGTTGTTGTTGTGCTGGGAGGCGATAATTATCGTATTGGAATGGGTGGAGGAGCTGTTTCGTCTGTCGCTACAGGAGAATTTGACAATACTATAGAACTTAATGCAGTTCAGAGGTCAAACCCTGAAATGCAGAAAAGAGTTTACAATGCTATTCGTGCAATGGCAGAATCTGGTGTAAATCCTATTGTTGCTATTCATGATCATGGAGCAGGAGGACATCTGAATTGCCTTTCAGAATTAGTTGAAGAAACAGGTGGAATATTTGACATTTCTAAACTTCCAATTGGTGACCCAACCCTTTCAGCTAAAGAAATAATAGGTAATGAATCGCAGGAGAGGATGGGGCTGGTAATTAAAGAGAAAGATGTTGATTTTCTTAAGAATGTTGCACACAGGGAAAGAGCTCCTATGTATATTCCGGGCAAAATTACCGGCGATAAAAAATTGAAATTTCATTATCCCGGGGAAGAGATTTCTCCTATAGATCTGGGCCTTGACGATATGTTTGGTAAAGCACCAAAAACTATTCTTGTTGATAATACTATTGAGGAGAAATTTAAGAATATCACTTACGACACGTCCAAAGTTTATGAATATCTAAAAGATGTGTTGCAGATTGAAGCAGTTGCATGCAAAGACTGGCTGACAAATAAAGTCGACCGTAGCGTAACAGGAAAAAATGCAAAACAACAGTGTGCAGGCGAAATACAACTGCCACTTAATGATGTAGGAGTGGTTTCTATTGATTATCGTGGTAAAAAAGGTGTGGCTACTTCGATAGGACATGCTCCTGTTCCTGCATTAATAAGTCCTGAAAATGGCTCTGTTTTGGCCGTGGCAGAGGCACTTACGAATATTGTTTGGGCTCCTCTCGAAGGTGGATTAAAAGCAATATCACTTAGTGCAAACTGGATGTGGCCGGCCAAAAATAAGGGTGAGGATGCAAGATTATATAAAGCAGTTGAGGCATTAAGTAATTTTTCATGCGAATTAGGCATTAATGTGCCGACAGGAAAAGATTCTTTGTCGATGACACAGAAATACCCTAATGGGGAGGTTGTTTTTTCTCCCGGAACGGTTATTATTTCAACAGTAGGAGAGGTGAGTGATGTTAAAAAAACAATCAGTCCGGTAATAAAAAATAATGAAGATTATACACTGCTATATATCGATTTTTCAAAAGATGATTATTCTCTCGGAGGAAGCAGCTTCTCACAAATAATTAATATACAGGGAAATACTACTCCAACAGTAAAAGATACTGCCTATTTTGTTAAGGGATTTAATATTATTCAAAAACTTGTTCAGGAAGAGCATATTACTGCCGGACATGATATATCTGCAGGAGGAATGATTACTGCTCTTCTGGAAATGACATTTGGGAATAAAGATGGAGGTTTAGCTATTGATTTGGATTCTGTTCCACAGAATGATTTAATAAAATTATTATTCAGCGAGCAGCCTGGTGTATTAATTCAGGTTAAGAATAATGAATTAGTGAATAAGCTGCTTAACGAAAACAATATCCGCTATTACAATATTGGCAAAACCCAGCAGAAAAGAGTACTTGAAATAAATAAGAATGCTAAAAAATATCAGTTTGATATTGATGAATATCGTGATATATGGTTCCGCACATCTTATCTTTTCGACAGGAAACAGTGTGGTGAAGTACTTGCAAAAGAGAGGTTTGATAATTATAAGAAACAAAATCTGAAATTTAATTTTCATAATAATTTTAAGGGTTTAGCAAAACAGTTTGGAATAGACCCCAACAGAAGAAAATCCAGTGGAATAAAATCAGCAATTATTCGGGAAAAAGGAGTTAATGGCGACAGGGAAATGGCATATGCAATGTATCTGGCAGGATTTGATGTTAAGGATGTACATATGACAGATCTGATTTCAGGAAGAGAAAATCTTGAAGACATAAACTTTATCGTATTTGTAGGTGGCTTTGCAAATTCAGATGTTCTGGGATCGGCAACAGGCTGGGCCGGTGCTTTTAAATATAATGAAAAGGCCAGAACAGCTTTAGAAAAATTCTATAAACGAGATGATACTTTAAGCCTTGGTATATGTAATGGCTGTCAGCTTATGCTTAAACTGGGATTAATTAATCCCGGCCATAAAGAAAAACCGACAATGTTACATAATGAATCGGCCAAATTTGAATCGGCCTTTATTAATGTAGATATTCTAAATAATAATTCTGTAATGCTCGGATCAATGGAAGGTTCACGCCTGGGAATATGGGTTGCCCATGGTGAAGGGAAATTCTCCTTTCCTTATGAAAGCTCCAAATATAAAGTTCCTGTGAAATATAGTTATGAATCTTATCCAGGTAATCCAAATGGTTCACCTGAGAGTATTGCTGCTATTTGTTCCGATGATGGCCGCCATCTTGCTATGATGCCTCATCTTGAAAGAGCATTTTTGCCATGGCAATGGCCACATTATCCTGAAGGCCGCAATATGGATGAAGTATCTCCCTGGATAGAAGCATATGTTAATGCCAGAGATTGGATACGTGAAAGACTGTAATTTTGAATTCTGATATTTTTATAATAATTTCGATCGGAATTTTTTATCCTTTATCAGCTTTAAGATTTCAACAAACTGAAACAGGGTAGTATGCATTTTAAAAATGCCACAGATATAAATATCAGATCTTCAGATATGAAGACTAACTTCGCCGAACAGGAATTCTCTATTAAGGATATTGATTGGAATATTGCTGGAGAAGAGGCTGTTCAAATATTACAATCTTATATTCAGATTAATACAAGTAATCCCCCGGGTAATGAAGAAAAGGGAGCATTATTTTTGAAAGATATATTCGATAAAGAAGGAATTGAAAATGAAATAATAATCACCTCCCCTGGAAGAGCTTGCTTCAGAGCAGTTTTAAAAGGAGGTGGTAAGCATAAACCTCTTTTACTTCTTAATCATATTGATGTTGTTAGTGCCGATGAGAAGAAATGGAAAGTTCCACCTTTTTCCGGCATAATAAAGGATGGGTATATTTGGGGCAGGGGAGCACTGGATATGAAAAGTACAGCTGTCACACAGTTAATGGCTTTAATACTATTAAAAAGGAAAAAATATATTCCCGATAGGGATATAATATTTCTTGCAGTTGCAGATGAAGAACTAGGTGGAAAGTATGGTGTAAAATACCTGATGGATAACCATTTTAATAAGATAGATGCAGGTTTTGTGTTGAATGAAGGTGGAACAGGAATTACAAAGGGGAGAATTAAAGCATTCATGATTGAAAGTTCACAAAAAAGCAAATTATTAATTAAACTTTCAGTTATTGGAAAATTGAGTCATAGCTCAAATCAAAAAAAGAACGATGCATCCCAACAATTGGTAAAGGCCCTTAACAAAATTTTTGCCTGGAAAACTCCTGTCAGCTTGACTAAAACCACAAAATTATTTTTTAGAAATATGGGTGCTACTTATGGTTTTCCAAACTCATTTTTTCTTAAAAATCATACAAATCCTTTATTAAAGGCTTTAGTGTTATGGAAAATAAAAAAGGATGAATATTTTAATTTATTAATAAGAGATTCAATTTCCTTAACAAAACTTCATGCAGGAAATGGCGAACTTGTTATACCCGATGAAGCATGTGCCTGGTTTGATTGCCGACTTCTGCCAGGTAGAAATAGTAAGGATTTTATTGACGACCTGAAAAAGCTTATTTCTGATGAGTCTGTCAAAATCGAAATACTTAGTGGCAGTGACGAATTCATTAATAAACCATCACCAATTAATACAGCTTTATTTGAAGTTATAAGTTCAGTCCTCAGTAAAAATCTCAACGATTTTGTAATTACTCCTGTACTTATTCCCGGCACTTCCGATTCAATATACTTCAGAAAGAAAGGAATAACATCATATGGATTTCAGCCATTTGTTATTCCTTGCGAAGATATGAGAGGATATCATAATATAAATGAGAGGATATCAGTAGCCAATATTCACCTTGGTGTTAAAATGATGACAGAAGTAATTACACAATTTACTGGTACCTGATTGCATCAGCCGGATTAGTTTTTGCTGCTCTTAAAATTTGGAATGATATTGTAAGCATTACAATAATGAAGGTTAAAATACTTGCAATAATATATTCTGTAACACCAATACTTATTTTATATGCAAAATTATCAAGCCATTTATTCATAAGAATATAAGATATTGGTGCTGCAATTACCAATCCAAAAATAATAAGATAAATAAACTCCTTACTTGCATTAAACATTATGCCCTGAATTGATGCTCCAAGAACTTTTCTTATTCCAATTTCTTTTGTTCTTTGTTCTATAATGAATAAGGATAAACCAAATAAACCTAGAGAGGCAATCAAAATGGCCAGTATAGTGAAAACACCAACAATAGTTCCAAAACGTTTTTCGGTGCTATAGAGAGCATCAGATGCATCTTCAAGAAATGTATAGTTTAATTCTGTTTCTCCGGTATATGAAATATATTTCTCTTTAATTTTTGATATTGTGTTATTTATATTGTTGCCTTCAAGCTTTGCAACAATAAAATTATCGTTCATAAAATTCAACATCATTACTAAAGGGGGAATTTCCTGATGAAGGGAATGTATGTTAAAACCTGAAAATACTCCAATAACAGTAAAATCACCTAATTGTTGTCCAATTGGCTCTGTTATATTTAACTCTTCTAAAGCCTTTTGATTTAATAAAATAGAATTTTTGTCGGCAAAATTCTTAGAAAAACTCCTGCCTTCAATTATTTTCATATCCAATGCTTCAATAAAGTCGTAACCAACAGATAATGCCTCAATACTAACTATTTCATCAGGGGTATCAATTTTTTTAAAACCAAACTTGAATGAACTTTGGCTTGGGGGAACCCACATTGCCTTGGATATATATTTTACTCCCTGTTCCATTAAAAGTTCATTTTTAAAAGTTTCATAATTTTGACTTAGCTTTTCTCCTTTCTGAAAACTAATTACATTTTCAAGATTAAATCCCTGGTCTGTTGTCTTAGTAAATCGTAATTGCTTGAAAATTACAGATGTACACACTGTTAATATAATAAATATTGATATTTGAATAACTACAAGAGATTTTCTAAGCAAAGATTTTCCAGATTTTATTGAGAGGCTGCCGGAAAGTACCTTAATTGGTTTAAACCTGGCTAAATAAAATGCAATATAACTACCTGATAATACTCCTATTATTAAACTCACTAATACAAACCCGGGAATGAAATACCAGATATCCATATAAGGAATAACCAATTCTTTGTTAAATAGTTGACTAACAAGTGGAAGGCAAAGCTCAGAAATTGTAATTGCCACAGGAACAGCAAATATTGAGAGAATAACCGATTCAGATAAAATTTGCTTTATCAAACTGTTTCTTGTTGCTCCAATAACTTTCCTTATACCTATTTCTTTGGTTCTTCTTGCCGATCTGCCAATTGAAAGAATAATATAATTAAGAGCAGCAATTAAAATAATAAGAATAGCGATAGAGGAAAATATGTATGTGTCTTTTATATTTCCAACAATATTTGTGGGGTATGTAATGTTTGTTTTGTTAAAATAAATGTTTCCAAGTGCCTGAATTTTATATGCTGTACCAGTTCTTTTAACATCAGGTATTTCACTATAAACCTCAAGCTTTTTATCAAAGCCTTCGGCTTGCTTAGCTTCTGAAAAAAGTAAATAAGTACTCATAATATCAAGCCATCTGTTTTTATTATATTCAACATCACGTTTTGTAGTATCATTACTGCTCATATAATTATCTATAACCTCATAAAATATGTCAATATTAGTAATAAATTCAGGTTTAATAGTTGATGTATAAACAGCATCTTCTATAACTCCTGTTACAGTAAGAAGAAATTCTTTTCCTCCGTCCATAATTTCAAGAGTTTTATTAATACATTCTATTGTTCCAAAATATTTCTTTGCCATAGATTGGCTTAGAACTACTGAATTTGGCTCTGATAAAAATGTTGATTTGTCACCATGTATTACTGGAATTGTAAAAATTTCAAAAAACTCATTTTCAGACACCATAAATGAAGGCTCACTAATAAATTCATCATCAAGTTTGACAAGTACTTTATTAATTCCACCAACTCTTACAGTGTTTTCGATTTCATCAAAATCCTCTTCTATCATATCAGCTAATTTATATGGGGAAAGGGAAATAGAATATTTATAGGTAGAACTTTCAGAATAAACTCTGTAAATCCTGTCTTTTTTCTCATGGTGTTTATCATAACTATATTCAGAAATACAATAAACATATATAAGAAATACACATGCCAGTCCTATTGACAAGCCGGCAAAATTAATCATTGAATATACTTTTTGCCTTAATATATTTCTTATTGCGGTTTTTATATAATGTTTTATCATAATATTATATTTTATTGGTAAATGGAATTTGTTGTACTGTGTTCTTATGAATAGAATAATTATTCATACTTTAATGATTCTACAGGATTGGCCGTTGCGGCCTTTAGGGCTTGCCAACTAATAGTTAACAATGCAATCAGTAAGGTTGTAAAGCCTGCTACTAAAAATACCCACCATTCGATGCTAATGCGGTATGCAAAATTCTCCAGCCATTTATTCATAGCATAATATGCAACTGGCCAGGCAATAAGATTAGCTAAAAGAAACAATATAAACATTTCCTTAATAAGCATTGATAGAATATATTTTACTGATGCTCCCAATACCTTTCTAATTGCAATTTCTTTTGTCCTTTTAGAAATGGCGAATGATATTAAGCCAAAAAAACCAAGGCATGATATTAAAATTGTCAGACAGGTAAATAAGCTGAATGTTTTCCCAAACTGCTCATCAGATTTATATTGTGCGTTAAAAACATCATTGAGAAAATAATAATCAAATGGTTGTTTGGGAAATATCTCATCCCATATATTTTTACTCAGTGTAATAATTTGATCAATATCTGTAGAATTATATTTTATTGAAAAATATTTTACATTACTTGGTGGATTAAAGATGACAGCTTCTATTGGATTATTTAATGATTTATGGTGATAATCTTTCACTACTCCAATTACTTCAACAATTTGATTATTTAATCCTCCTAATATCATTTTTTTATTAACTGCATTCTCAGGGTTTCCAAATCCTAGAATTTTAACAGCTTGTTCGTTTAAGATAACTGATTCGTTATATCTTGATGTTATTTTAAAATTTTCACCGGCCACAAGCTCTATTTTATAAAAATTAAAGAATTCTTTGTCTATATCAATAAAGAAACAGCGTTTACCATCATCCGGATTACTTTGAAATGGACGTATGCCACTTGCTGCATTAGAATATTCTTTGCTTGGTATAGTTGATGAAAAAGTAACATTTTTTATAGATGTGTATTTGAGCAATTCATCTTTGAATTTCTGCATATTTATTGCAAAATCATTTTGTCGTGATGGTGATTTTATAATCAATGTTTGGTCTATATTCATGCCTAAATCCTGATTACGTATAAAAGATAGTTGGTTATAAACAGTAATTGTTGAAATAATCAGAATAATTGAAATCACAAATTGGAAGGTCACCAGGCTTTTTCTTAAAATGATGCCTTTTGAGTACTTGATAAAACTCCCTTTAATAACAGAAATAGGATTAAATGAAGAAAGAACAAAGGCTGGATATATTCCTGACAGTATTGAACCTGATAAGATTGATAAACCTAACCAATACCAAATTTTATTTGATAAAGATAGAGTTAGGGATTTTCCCGTAAACTGTATAAAATTTGGCATTAAAATTTCAACAATAGTGATGGCAACTAAAAGTGCAATAAGGTTAAACAAAAAGGTTTCAAATAAATATTGCTTAATTAGTTCAATTCTTCGGGAACCTAATACTTTTCTTACACCAATTTCCTTTGCTCTTAAAACTGATTTTGCCGTTGTCAGATTGATGTAGTTGATCCAGGCTACTAATAGAATAAATATGGCAATTATTGACAAAAAGTTAACAACTCTTAAATTTCCATTAATTTCTGGTTCATATCGAAGATTTGATTTTAGATGAATATCTTTTAAGGCTTGCAAAAGAAATACTCTTTTCTTACACCAATCTCCACTTAAATTATATTTATTAACTATTATTGGAAATTTTGATTCAAGATTATTTTTATTTGCTTTTGGGTCAAGCTGCACATAAGTATTAAAGGCATTCCAACCCCAGATAAGGCCAATCTCCTTTCCCTTGTCTCTAATAGCAATATTCATCAATGTTTTAAAAGACAGCAAAAAATTAAATTTAATGTGAGAATTGTCAGGTACATCTTTTAATACTCCTGTAATTTTGTAAGAAAATATACCCTGGTCATTTGTTATTGTGAGAATTTTATCTAGTGGATTTTGATCACCAAAATATTTTCTGGCAGTTGATTCAGTAATTACAGCTGTATTAGGTTCGGAAAGTGTACCTTCTGCTGAACCGCTGATTAGGGGGAATGAAAATATTTTTAAAAAAGATTCTTCTGCATAGAATATTTTGTCCTCACTAAAAGTGAGTATTGCCTCTGGTGAAGAGGTGTCAGATTTTTTATCGCGATTATAGTTAGGATCATAAGTAATAATATTATTCATAAATGATATATTATATAATCTGGCGGCTTCAATAATTTCGGGAAATTCGTTTTTTTAATGCTGGGCCTAATGCAGGGGGGCAGCCAGCGCTTTTATCATGAATATCTGGATAAATTCTATCATTCCTGATACGATAAATATTTTCTGCATTTTTATTAAATTTATCATAGCTAAACTCTAATAATACATAATGATTAATCAAAAGAAAGGCAGCCATTCCAATGACTAAACCGAAAAAATTGATAAATGAAACAGCTTTATGACGAATTATATTTCGAAGGCTTATTTTAATATAATGCTTTATCATAAGTTTAGGTTTTATTCTAAGCTACTTCTGACAATCACTATGCCATAAATCCAAAGCAATGTATATCAGCACATTAAAACATTAGAGTATTAATAAATTGAGTAATTATTTCACAATAGTGTGTAAATATTACACATTTGTTTATATTTGAATATGTTATTAAACTGAAAAATTTTAAATCAATGAAGTTTCCAAAAAGCAGAATTCTGATTGTTGATGATAAAGAAGAAATACTTATTACCCTGAAGCTCTTTCTTCAGGAGCATTTTGAGCATATTATTACTGAAAAAAATCCTAATAATATCCCGTCATTATTTCACGAGCAGAATTTTGATGTTGTTATTCTTGATATGAATTTTAAAGCAGGAATAAATACCGGTAATGAAGGTATTTTCTGGATGAAAAAAATAATAGATATGGATCCGCAGGCAGTGATTATTTTTATTACAGCTTATGGGGATGTTGAGCTTGCAGTGAAAGCAGTAAAAGAAGGGGCGGCTGATTTTATTCAGAAACCCTGGGATGATAATAAAATGCTTGCAACAGTAATAAGCGCCTGGAAATTAAGAAAGTCGAAACAGGAAATAACCAGCTTGAAGTATAAAAAAGATCATCTGAATGAAAAAATCAATAAAGAATACGATTTTTTTAAAGGCCCGGCTGAATCAATGCAGAGTGTATACGATACGATAGATAAAGTATCGGATACTGAAGCAAATGTATTGATACTAGGAGAAAATGGCACAGGAAAAGAATTATTTGCCAGAGAGCTTCACAGAAAATCGTACAGGGCTAAGGAAATGTTTGTCAGTGTTGACCTTGCAGCATTAAGTGAAAGTATTTTTGAGAGTGAACTTTTTGGCCATGTAAAAGGATCATATACTGATGCAAAAGAAGACCGTCCCGGGAGGTTTGAAATTGTATCAGGAGGTACATTATTTCTTGATGAGATAGGCAACCTTTCACAGGCAATGCAGTCGAAACTTCTTACCGTATTACAAAACAGGGAAATAACCCGGTTGGGATCAAATAAAATTATACCTGTAGATGTAAGGATAATATCAGCAACCAATAAAAACCTTTCAGAAATGGTTGAAAAGGATAGTTTTCGTGAGGATTTGTTGTACAGAATAAATACTATTCAAATTGAACTGCCTTCTTTACGTGAAAGACTGGAAGATATACCTCTTCTTCTTGAGTTTTTTCTAAAAAAGTATTCTGAAAAGTATAAAAAGCAAATAACAAATATCCCGGCTTCAGTATTAAAAAAACTGCAGGCATATCATTGGCCGGGAAATATTCGTGAACTTCAGCATAAAGTTGAAAAAGCAGTTATTATGGCGGATACAAATAATCTTACAGTTAGCGACTTCTTTCAACATAATGTTTCCCATAAACCGGATAAAGATTTAAAAACTCTGAATCTGGAAGAGAATGAAAAAATAATTATAAAAAGAGCAGTTGAAAATAACCAGGGAAATATAAGTGTGGCTGTTAAAGAGCTTGGAATATCAAGAAAAACACTTTATAATAAATTAAAAAAATATGGTTTATAATCGATTTAGTATTGTTGTCGCCATACAGGTTTTGTTGATTTCATTAACAGGATTCATAATAGCATGGGCTTTTTCAAAAGATTATCTAATCGTGGCCAGATTTACAATTATTTTATTGTGGATTCTACAGATTCTTTATCTGATTCACTATGTAAACAAAACAAACAGAACCCTGAGAATCTTTCTCGAAGCCATCCGACATAGTGATTCTATTCGGGAGAAAACCGGCAAAGGAAAATCATTTACACAATTAAATGTGACTTATAATGAGATAATTGATGTTATTCGTGAAGCTAAAATTGAAAAAGAAAGTGAACATTTCTACCTTCAACATATTCTTTCTCATGTAGGTACAGGAATTATAACTTATAATGATACTAATAGAATTGAACTGATAAATCAGGCCGCAAAAGAAATTCTGAGTATTAAGTCAATAAGATTTTTGACAGATCTTGATATGGTTCATAAGGGCTTATCGCAGAATATATTAAAAATGAAGTCAAATAATCAGGAGTTATTTAAATTAAACATTAATAATGAATTAGTAAGAATAGCAGTATTATCTGGCGAATTTATAATAAGAGAAAAAAGAATCAACCTGGTTGCCTTTCAGAACATTAACTCAGAACTTGCTGAAGAAGAGCTTGATGCATGGCAGAAGCTTATCCGGGTACTTACACATGAGATAATGAATTCGGTTACTCCGATGAAAAGTCTTACTAATACAGTTATCAGAATGTTTGAGAAGAATGGTGAAAAAAAGGATATTTCTGAATTGGATAATAATACAATAAGTGATGCATTACTCGGACTTCACACTATTGAAAGCAGGAACAGCGGTTTATTGAATTTTATTGACCAATACAGGAGTATTACAAAAGTTCCTAAACCAACAATTGCCGGAATCAAACCTGCTGATCTTTTTAATAACATTATTACCTTATTAAAAAAAGATTTGGATAAGAACTGTATTAAAATAAACCTTGATATTAGTCCGAAGAACCTGATTCTTCATGTTGATAATAAACTGATTGAACAGGTACTCATTAATATGGTGAATAACTCAATTTCTGCTCTCACAGGTGTTGATGATAAAAAAATTAGCCTGGTGGCAAAAAAGATCGATGGAAATAATTATATAGAAATTTCAGATAATGGAACCGGTATGCCTGAAGAAGTTATGGAGAATATTTTTATACCTTTTTTTACAACAAAAGAAAATGGATCGGGTATTGGGCTAAGTTTATCACGACAGATTATGCAGGTACATAAAGGAGGAATATCAGTACGTTCTGTTCCTGGAAAAGAAACCGTATTTACTTTGAAATTTTAAATAATTGTCAGATAATATTAAATTCAAAAAAAATGAAAATAATAGACCTGAATGAAGAAAATAAGGCCTTGTATTTTGTGTGTCTTGAAGACTGGTCGGATGAAATGAAAGAGGCTGGCAATCATAAAGAATGCTGGTATAATAAAATGAATGATAATGGATTAAGAGTCAAATTGGCTCTTGATGAAAATAATGTGGTTGGTGGTATGATTCAGTATATACCAATTGAATATTCTTTTGCTGAAGGGAATGACCTTTATTTTATTAACTGTATTTGGGTTCATGGATATAAAAAAGGCAGGGGCGATTTTCGTAAAAAAGGAATGGGTAAAGCATTACTCGATGCTGCTGAAAAAGATGTTAAAGAAATCGGCGCAAAAGGAATGGTAGCATGGGGAATGGCTCTCCCAATATGGATGAAAGCCGCATGGTATAAAAAGCAGGGTTATAAAAAGGTTGATAAACAAAGTATGCTGGTATTATTGTGGAAAACATTTGAAGATAATGCTATTCCGCCTAAATGGATAAAACCTGTGCAAAAAAAGAAGCCAGAAATTAGAAGCGGTAAAATAAATCTTACCGCATTAAAAAACGGCTGGTGTCCCGGACAGAATATAGTCTATGAAAGAGCAAAAAGGATAGCAGAGGAGTTAGGCGATAAAGTTGTGTTTGAGGAGATTGATACTTTTGGAAAAGATAAAATCAGGGAATGGGGATTATATGATGCATTGTTTCTGCAGAAAAAAAGAATTGGCTCAGGCCCACCTCTTTCTTATAAAAAGATTAAAAGGAAGGTAGAAAAAAAGTTGAAACGTTTGTAAAACATAATTTTTGTTTACTTTCTTATAAGGCCGTTTGAAAATACCCTTTCCAGAATTACTTTAATAGCTTCATGAAGTTTAAGAATAAGTTCTTCGTCGATTATCCAGATATTTGTTTGAAAACATAAAACATCTTTTTCAGGAATATTCTTGAAAAAATGATTTTCTTTAATTTCAAATTGCATTGGAGCTTTAATATGATTTCTAATTATTTCTTTAACAGGCTCATGCGATAACAGAGATCCTATAATTTCTTTTTCATTACTATTAATATAAAAGTTTTTGTCGAACGATCTATCACCGGTTTTTACAACTGAAGAAGATAAAAAATTTAGTTTGTCCAGAATATCTTTTTCATTGATCTTACAATTAATTCTATTATAAAAATTTACAGGAACATATACTCCACTATATAAAACACTCCCTCCTGAACTTCCCCCTTTATATGTAGCCAAAAAATAAATATTCCAGTTTTTGTAAACGGTTTTTATAACGGACCTCTGACAGGTGTTTCCTTTAAGAGCAGTTATAGATTCATTATCTTCGGAATATTTGCCTTCAATTTTTTGAGCAATTCCTTTATAAATGTCCTGTTCTGTTTGTTCTTTTTTCATATTTCATTGTTTATACAAATATTTGCCATTCAAGATGAATAGAATCCATTCGATTTTCAAGGGTTTTATTAATTTCCTCGTTTTCAGTTGCTATATAACAATCAGTTCCAACTGTTGTTCCGGGCATAGCTTTTAGATATTTATTAAGGGGAGATTTGGCCGACATATATAAAGTCAGAATCGGATATTCTCCTCCCCGCATCTTATTATTAGTATGTCGAATAAGTGCTTTAAAAGCTTCGGGGCAATTATTATGGGCATACATAATAATATTCATAACTTTTAAGTGGTTATTTGACTTTGGCAATTTCGGTATTTTCATAAAAATTGAAAGAAACTTGCAGAAAAAAAGTAAAACTTTAGCACTGGCATGAAAGTTCCTGACAAACATCTTTTTGTAGAATGACTGATCCCAGGTGGCCAATACAGCTTTTATTTTTCCATTTTCTTTTGCTATTGAAAAATTTTCTATTTCCAAACCTTTGAAATTTGTAATTAATTCCAGAAATTTTTCTTCAGTAAAGTATGGTGTAAGTTGATGTTTATTATAAAAATTCTTATACAACTTAACAATCTCAGGGATATCCTTTTGTGTGGCCTGGCATATTTCAAATCTGTGATCAATCTTAAATTTTAAAATTGGAATAAAATTCCTCACATTAAACCGCCCAAAAAAATTGGCTTTAGGAAAACCAACTCTACCTTTAATAAATGGAAGGGGAGCTTTATTTTGTGCGAGTATCATTCCAATCCATAAATCTGTTTTTGATATTTTTTCTTTTTCGGCAAGAAATTTGGCAATCCTGTAGGTAATAAGGCTTTTTCTCATAGAGGGGTCAACTTTAAAGTCAACCATAACACCGCTCCTGAATATTTCATTATTTATTTGTACATCAAAATAGGTGCAACCCAGACAACCGATTATGTTATTATTTTTTTTTGCAATAACATGATAAGAATTCTTGTTAATTAATTTCTGTATGGCTGAATAATCAGGTGAACGATCCGGATAAACAGAAATATCTGATTCCATAGGGCAATTATGTGATAAATCAATAAGCCCTTGATTATCTTCCGGTCCTGCAATTAATATTTCTATTTTATCTTTTGACATAAAATCCCTCTAATTGCTACTAAATTAATTAATATGCTAATTGAAAACAAGAAGTTTTTGATTTTAACAGCACAGACACACCGTCCTATCCCTGCTTTTGCCTTTTGACCTTTGCCTTTTGACCTTTGCCTTTTGACCTTTGCCTTTTGACTTTTGCCTTTTGACCTTTGCCTTTTGACCTTTGCCTTTTGACTTTTGCCTTTATAAACTAATTGCAGCAACAAGAAATATATTTTCAGATATCGGATTGGTTATAAGTGAAACTGCTAATGGAAGAGAATATTTACTTGTCAGTTTAATTTTCCTGGTCACTGTACAACCTACATTAACAAATCCCGCTTTTTCAGCATAATATCCGCTCCCTATCAGATCAGTATTTGGGTTTGTTGCATTGTAACCAGCGAAAATATCAATAGATTTATGAGAGTACTTAAGTTCAATATAGGTCGAATATGCAATTTTCCCATCAGCCTTTTTTGCATCTGCACCATAAAAATTAGTTGCGATTAATAAACTTAAAGGAATGTTTTTTATACCTCCTAAATTTGCAGATACTTCATATACATGATTTGTTAAAGAGTTTTTATATTCGAAATAATTGTTAAAAGGAATTCCCGGGCCGGCAACAAAATAATCTGTTAATGTTAATGAAACAATATCTTTATAATTATAGCTTAAAAACAAATCGACTTCTCGTAATCCCGAAGAATTCGTAGAAAAAGAACCCCAACTGCCCAAAGTAAATCCTCCTTTACTAATACTAACTGAAGGTTGAAAAGCCGGTGAATCACCAAAATCAGAACCTCTCCATACGTATCGGCTTACAAGGTCAACACCTGCATCAACACTAGCATCGATTGTTTTAAGTTTTATCTGGGCATTCGACTGAAAACCAATAGATAAAATAAAAATTACAATAAGAGCAGACTTGATAATAACATTTGTATTCATCTGTTTGGATTTTTTTGTTTTCTGTATGTTACAAAAATATAATGTTTATTATAATAATCAGCTGTAAGATGATAATTCTTTATTTTTTCTCAGATTTCTAGATATTTTATAGATACCACATATATTTAATGGAATTGATATGCC
>JBHOTF010000049.1:0-16612 GCA_042584005.1 Bacteroidota bacterium | reverse complement strand
ATTTTGGTAATTTTATTATCATTAAAAACCCATATTGCCAGACTGTCTTTAGGCATTTTATCTTTTTTTACTTTATCGAACTTTGCCTTTCTTAAAGTATCAGTCTGTACTTTAATTTTTGCGGCCAGAAAATCTGAGTTTGGAGATAATCGCGCTCCATTTCCTCTGTCTAATGTTTTTTTAATCCCATCATCAGGATTTAAAAGATACAATTTACCATCACCTTGAGTTAAGGTAATTTCATAACTGATCCAATTACCATCATTTGTAATATTCTGTCTTCCCAAACTTCTCCATTTCACATAATCATCATGACTTATTACTTTTTTTTGGGCTTGTGACTGAACTATTGAAACAAAACAAATCAGTACAATAAAAATTAATTGAAATAATCTTTTCATGCTTAATATTTTTTAGGGTTAAGTATATTTCTTAAAAATATATAATATAATTGTAATTATTGTTTGTTAACGCATGTTTTTAATCATCAATTTGGGCTCCATCATTTCTTGAATGGCATACTTCAAACCTTCCCTTCCATTGCCGGAATCTTTAACTCCTCCGTATGGCATATGGTCAACTCTGAAAGTTGGCACATCATTTATTATTACTCCGCCAACGTCAAGATCATTGAAAGAAATATTCATTTCGTCAATACAATTAGTAAATACACCTGCCTGTAATCCATATTTAGAATCATTTACCATATTAACTGCCGACGTGAAATCAGAATACTTTTCCAGACAAACAACAGGGCCAAATACTTCTGATGAATTAACTTTCATCTTTTTATTAGTATTAGTAAGAACTGTAGGTTCATAATATGTGTTTTCTCTGTTTCCCCCACATAAAATTTCAGCACCATCTATTATCGCCTCATTCACCCATTCTTCTACTCTTTTAGCATTTTCTTCATCAATCATTGAAGAAATATCAGTTTCCGGACTTTCAGGCATAGCTTTTTTCAGGCTATTTACTTTTGAAATATATTTTTCTGTAAATTCATCAAATATACTCTTATGAACATATATTCTCTGGACATGGATACAAACCTGACCTGAATAAGCAAATCCACCCGTTAAACATTTTTTTACTGCAAGATCGATATCCGAGCTCTCGGTAATAATAACGCCGGCATTTCCTCCCAGCTCAAGAGTCACTCTTTTTTTTCCGGCTTCATTTTTCATTTTCCATCCAACATCTGGTGATCCTGTAAAAGTCAGCATTTTAAATCTCGGATCTGTAACAAGCTGATTACCACTTTGTCTATCCATAGGTAATATTGATATTGCTCCTTTGGGTAATTCTGTTTTATCAATAATTTTTGCCAGTTCTAATACAGAAAGTGGAGTTGATCTGGCAGGTTTAAGTATTATTGGGTTTCCGGCAGCAATGGCGGGAGCTATTTTATGCACAGCCAGATTCATTGGAAAATTAAAAGGTGCAATACCTGCAATCAGGCCTAAGGGAAAATATTTTACTAATCCTTCTTTTCCAACACCAGCAGGTGTCCAGTCAATAGATAAATACTCAGAAGGAAGTCTCTTTGATTCCTCAGCAGCAACTAAAAAAGATTGAACAGATCGATCAATTTCCGCAAGAGCATATTTAAGAGGTTTACATGATTCGCATGAAAGAATTTTCGCAAGTTTATTACGGTTATTTTTCAATTCATTCGAAATTTGCATTAATATTTTAAATTTTTGGAAAACAGGAAGTATTTTCATTTTTTCTTCCGCTTCCAGCCCTTTAATAATTGCCTCATCCAATTCTTTTTTTCCTGCCAGAAAGGTTTCAGCAATAATACTATTATCAAAAGGATTCAGGACAGTCAGCACATTGTCAGTTTTTTTAAATTCACCGCCAACATATATTTTATAATTTTCTACCATATTCAAATTTTTTCTTAAAAATACTATTTATTGAATTATCTTATAAAAAATTTCTACTATTTTAATTTACTATCTTTGGGGCTTCATGAAAAAAAGGCTAAATCTGATCGATCTAAATAAAAAGAAGTGGCAATGGACTCTATTAATTGTCTGTGCTTTTATATGGGGATCATCATTTATTCTGATGAAAAAGGGGCTTGAAGCATTTAGTTTTGGACAAGTAGCTGCATTTCGCATGTTTTTTTCATTTTTACTTACTCTTCCTCTTATATATAAACACTATAAGAAAATTTCAAAGAAGAATATCAGATACCTTTTAATTGTCGGAATTATTGGAAGCGGTATACCTGCTGTATTATTTACAAAAGGTCAAACAGAAATATCCTCCTCACTTGCCGGAATGTTAAACGGGCTGACTCCCTTTTTCACCCTTATATTAGGAGTTTTAATTTACAGGGTAAAGGCCACTGTTATAAAAATGCTGGGGGTTGCTTTAGGCTTGATAGGCACAGCCGGATTATTATTTAAAGGCACAAACACATTATTAGAAGGTAATATCTGGTTTTCATTTTTTATTATTACAGCAACACTCTGTTATGGACTAAATATAAATGTAATTAAATTCAGGCTTAAAGAATTAAGCGGGCCTGCCCTTACATCTCTGGGATTTCTATTTATTGGCCCTTTAGGTGGTATTTACCTGTTATTCTCAGATTTTTCAGAAGCTTTAGCCTCACCTGTTTTTGCTCAAAGCCTGACTTATATTTTTATTCTTTCTCTTTTTTCTTCAGTTATTGCCCTTATTATCATTAATATATTAATAAAATACATCAGTCCCATTTTTGCTGCCTCAGTAACATATATTATTCCTGTTTTTGCAATTATTTGGGGAGTTATTGATGGAGAAAAATTTACTATTTTACAATTTCTTTGGATAATGGTTATTATGGCAGGTATATACCTTGTCACGAAAAATAAAAAATGACAAAATCGAGGTTAATTTCTTTATCAATTATTGGTGGGATTTTATTTAGTCTTGCCTGGACGGAATTTATACCCGGATTAATAATATTTATTGCATTTGTTCCATTACTTATTGTTGAAGAGCATTTATACTCCGACCGAAAATATAACACTCCGGTATTAATGTTTCTCTATGCATATTTTCAATTTGCAATACTAAATCTTTGCACTTCCTGGTGGTTATACAAAGTATCGATGTTTGGCCCAATGTCAACTGTATTGATGAATTCATTCTTTATGGCCATACCTTTCTGGCTTTTCCATATTACAAAAAGAAAATTAGGCCCTAATCTGGGTTATCTGAGTTTTATTATTTACTGGATGGCATTTGAACATCTTCATACTAACTGGGATTTTTCTAATCCTTATTTATCTCTTGGAAATGGAATAATTAAAGAAATATCTTTAATACAATGGTATGAATTTACAGGTGTTGCCGGAGGTTCATTGTGGATAATTCTTATTAATCTTTTCATTTTCAAAATATTTGTTTCATTCAGAAAAAATAAAAGTGTAAAAAAAGAATCAAAAAAATTACTGGCTCTATTACTACTAATAATTATTCCACTTTTAGAATCTATAATAATATTTAATACATACAAGGAAAAGGATGATCCTAAAGAAATTGTAATTGTTCAACCCAATATAGATCCCTACTTCGAGAAATTTGATATTATGACTATTGACCAACAGCTTCAAAAAATGCTTGATTTAGCTGCTGATAAGGCGGATATAAGCACAGATTATATTGTTGGGCCAGAGACTTCTCTACCAAACTATGTTTTTGAAAGGCATATAAAAAATGATTTTCAAACCATTAAATTGAAGAATTTTTTAACAAATTATCCTCAAACAAATTTTGTTTTAGGAATAAATACAAGAAAATTATATACACAAGGAGAAAAAATTTCATCTACTGCCCATAAAACGGAAGATAATCAATACTTCGACCTATATAATACTGCCATGCAAATAGATAAGGAAGGGCATATTCAGCTGTACCATAAATCACAGTTAATTATGGGAACAGAAAAAATTCCTTACAGTAATCTACTGAAGTTTCTTGAGAAATTCTCCATCAATCTGGGTGGTATGGGAGGTAGCTACGGAAAACAGAAAGAAAGAAGTGTGTTCTATGATAAGGAGCAAACCACAGGAATTGGGCCTGTAATTTGCTGGGAATCAGTTTATGGAGAATACATTACTGATTATGTTAAAAATGGTGCAAATTATATTTTTGTCATAACCAATGATGGTTGGTGGGGAAATACTCCCGGATATAAAATTCATTTGAGATTTTCTCAGTTACGGGCAATAGAAAACAGAAGAAGTATTGCCAGATCGGCTAATACAGGTATTTCATGTTTCATAAATCAGAAAGGGGAAATAATAAAGTCCACTGAATGGTGGACTGCAACGGCGATTAAAGCTAATATTAATGCAAATGCAAAGATGACATTTTACACAATACATGGAGATTATATTAGCAGAATATGTGATTTAATTGCCGGTATTTTGATTTTACTAACTTTTATTCGGCCAATTATTAAAAATAATAATTGAAGTTTGGTAACTTTACCTAAGTATTAAATTACTGGTAATTATTTGCATCTATAATAATATCAATCTTTGAAAGTAATAATTACAATATTATTTTTTAGTCTGCAGTCAATTGTTGTTTTGGCTCAGAATGATAGTTCGCAATTAGTGAAATATTCACCTGATTTTATTTTTACTGAAGGTATATATCTCAATTTTCTTCAGGTAAAAAATAACAAGCCAATTCAAAAAGCACGCATTCTTAGTAATGATAATTTAAATGACTTCAATTTTTTTAAAAATCTCGTCGACAAACAAATGGTCTTTTACTACGATGAAATGGGAATACGTCAGGAGGTAAATACAAACAAAATCTGGGGTTATTCAAAAAATGGAGCTTTATTTATTAATTATAATGGAGATTATAACAGAATACCTGTAATCGGAAGCATTTGTCATTTTATCTCAAATGTAACTGTAACAACAGATAATTTTGACAGATTCAACGATCCCTATTATTACGACAGGTATGGATTTGGTAATTATTACAATCCTTATTACAGTAATTATTATCCAACAAGATCTTCCAGAAATGAAATGAAACAATACCTGCTTGATTTCTCAACTGGCCAGATTGTTGATTATAACAGAACTAATGTGGAAGTTCTGTTAATGGCCGATTCTGAATTATATGATGAATACCAGGGGCTTAAAAGGAGAAAAAAGAAACAAATGATGTTTTATTATTTGAGAAAATACAACGAAAAACATCCTTTATTTTTTTCAATCAACGAATAAAATTATTAATAAACAAAACAATGTCACAGCAAAAACCTTCAATACCAAAAGGTACAAGAGATTTTTCTCCGGTTGAAATGGCGGGAAGAAATTATATTTTTAAAAACATACAGGAAGTATTTGACCTATATGCCTATCAGCCAATTGAAACACCTGCAATGGAGCAACTTTCAACCTTAATAGGAAAATATGGAGAAGAAGGTGACAGGCTTATATTCAAAATACTTAATTCCGGTGATTATCTTTCAAAAACCGAAAGGCAGAATCTTGGTGAAATTGAATCAGTTAAACTTACTCCTTCAATATCAGAAAAAGCTTTGAGATACGATCTTACAGTTCCATTTGCCAGGTATGTGGTGCAACATAGAAATGAAATTACATTTCCTTTTAAGAGATACCAGATACAACCCGTATGGCGGGCCGACCGACCACAAAAAGGGCGATACAGAGAGTTTTTTCAATGTGATGTTGATGTAATAGGGAGCGATGCTCTTCTAAATGAAGCTGAACTAATAGATATTATCGACAGGATATTTAATAAATTAAAAGTCGCAGTTGAAATTAAACTAAATAACAGAAAAATACTCTTTGGAATAGCGGAGACAATTGGTGAATCAGAGAAATTCACAAGTATAACTATTGCAATTGATAAGCTTGATAAGATAGGTTTAGAAAAAGTTAATGCTGAATTGTTAAACTGTGGTATTCAGAAAAAAAGTATAAATCTGTTGAATCCTATTTTAACTATTACAGGTAGTATTACTGAAAAAATAAGCAAACTGAAAGAAATATTAAAAAGTTCTGAAACGGGAATGTTGGGACTTTCCGAAATGGAATCTGTATTTAAATATTTATCTGAAAAAAATATTAAATCGCTTATTGATCTTGATCTGACTCTTGCCCGTGGACTGAATTATTATACAGGGGCAATTATTGAAGTTAAAGCAAAAGATGTAGAAATAGGCAGTTTATGTGGTGGAGGAAGATATGATAACCTCACCGGAGTTTTTGGAATGGACGGAGTATCCGGGGTTGGAATATCTTTTGGTGCTGACAGAATTTACGATGTAATGCTTATAACAGATACTTTTCCAAAAGAAGATATCAATTCAACCAAACTGATGTTTGTGAATTTTGGAGAAGAAGAAGAGAAATATTGTCTGCAGCTTCTGGAGAAAGTAAGAAATTCAGGAATTAATTCAGAGATATACCCTTCAGCAGCAAAAATGAAAAAACAATTAAATTATGCCAACAACAAAAATATTATGTTTGTTGCTCTGGCAGGTGAAAATGAAATAAGTTCAGGAAAAATTACTCTGAAAAATATGAAAACAGGAGACCAAAAAACTATTACTCCGGAAGAATTAATTCAGGAATTAAAATAAATATTATATTTTAAAGATTAATTAGTTTTAATATTTTTGGCTTGAAAATCAAATCTTATGACAGACTGGATGTTGAAATACATTATCAGTATTAATCGTGAAGGACTATTTCCGTTCTAACATTCGCAAAATTTCAAATTGTAAATTAATTAATGCAAGAATTATTTTGCTCTTATATCATATTACACTTAAGAATTGTCTGAAATAAGAATCTGTTTCAGCTATTTAAAACAAGAAAATAATAACAAAACATAAATAAAATGAAGACCTTAATAATTAAAGGATCTGGCCTTACAATTGAAAATGTTGTTGAGGTTGGACGTCATAGAAGAAAAGTTGAACTTCATTCTGACGCATTAAAAAGAATTATAGAATGTCGTACTATGCTTGAACAAAAGATTCAGGCTAAAGAAATAATGTACGGAGTTAATACAGGAATTGGTGAATTTTCTGAAGTTGTTCTTGATGATGATCAGATACAAGACTTCCAAAAATACCTTGTATATAATCATGCTGCTGGTATTGGTGATCCAGCTCCTGAAGAATATGTACGTGGAGCAATGCTTGGACGTATTAATGTTCATGCTCATGGAAATTCCGGAGTTCGGCCGGAAATAACACTTACTCTTGTTGAAATGCTTAATAAGGGACTAACCCCTTTTGTTTGTCAAAAAGGTTCAGTTGGCGCTTGTGGAGATCTGGCACCAATGTCGCAAATAGCACTTCTTATGATGGGTGAAGGAAAAGCTTATTACAAAGGAGAATTATTAGATGGTAAAGAAGCTATGGATAAAGCTGGAATTCCGATTCCCGGACTGCAAGCACGTGATGGGTTAGCTACTATTAATGGTTCTAACCTTCTAACAGCAATGAGTGCTATAATGCTTTATGATTCAAACAGATTCTTAAAGCAGGCTGAAATAGCTGCAGCAATGTCACTCGAAGCACTTAAAGCCAATATGAAACCTTATACTTCATTATTACATGAAGTGAGGGGATTTTCAGGAGCAATCAGGTGTGCTGCTTCAATTAACAAACTTGTTGACGGTGGTGACTTAAAAGAAAACCGTGTAAAATGCAAAGTGCAGGATGCTTATTCAATGAGATCTACTCCACAGGTTGTTGGTGCTGCACATGATGCATTAGTCTATGCCCGAACTCAGGTTGAAATAGAACTTAACGGTGTAGGTGATAATCCTATTTTCTTCCCAGACAAAAATCTTCAACTATCCGGTGCAAACTTCCAGGGTACACCGGTATCATTACCAATGGATATGGTAGGAATAGCGATTACAATGGTTTGTGTTATGTCTGAAAGAAGAATGAACCGTCTTAATAATCCTGCACTAAGTGTTGGGCTGCCTGCATTTCTAACTAAAGGGGCTGGTATGTTTTCAGGATTAATGTTAAGTCAGTATACGGCTGATATGCAGATTGTTGAACAAAGAATACTTTCAGCACCGGCTTCCATTCAATCAATACCGGCTGCTGCCGATCAGGAGGATTTTGTATCTATGGGTATGAATACAGCAATCAAAAACTTCCAAATTCTTGATAATGCATATGGTATTTTAGGAATTGAATATATGGCCGCTGCACAGGCTCTTGATTTCAGAGAGTATAAATTTGGAAAGGGTGTTACTAAGGCAAAAGAAATAGTGAGAAAATATGTTGATTTTCTTGATATTGACAGGCCTCTGTATCCTGATCATACAACAATGAAAGAACTCGTTAAATCGTGTGAAATTCTTGAAGAAGTTGAAAAAGAAACTGGTAGTCTGGAATCATAAAAAAAAGGGCGGAGCCATTAATTTATGACTTCGCCCTTAAATAATTATCTTTCTTCTTTAATAATGCATATTCTGACTTTCCGGTCTTTTTTCAGATCTATTTCCTCCTCTACTACCATTGCGCTGACCTCTGATTTGCTCTAGCAAATAACTTTTATACTGATCCTCAACATGATATAACTTAATTACTTTTCGAACAGGAAGAATTTCCTTAAATTTCTCATGATATTTTTTTAAAAGGTCAGCTTCTTTTACTTTTGATAGAACATATTTATCTGATACTCTCTCCAGCTCTTCATTACTAATAGAATCTCTCCTTCTATACAGGCTTCTCATATCGTTTAATTTTCTAATCTCATTTTTTTTCTTTTCATATTCATCAAAGAGAGGCCAGAAAGCTTTCGATTCTTCAACTGTAAATCCGAGGCGTTCCGTAAAAAACTTTATTTTGTTTTCTTTCATTTTTTCATGAAAATCTTTTCTATTACTTCCTCTGTTTTGTCCTGAAACAATAGAAAAAATCATCAAGGTTCCAACCAGCACTAAAATATTTTTCTTCATGATTTAATAATTTATATGAAAATTTTTAAAATCTATTTAAGTTCTTCAATTAAATCTTCTATTTCAATTCCTTCATCAATAAGATAATTTATCATCTCATAATCCGTTTCTGTTTCTTCAAGAAACAAATCGGTTTTTTCTTCAATATATGCCATAATCAGGCTCTCATCAATGTCATACGAATAATTATCAATTATCTCCGCAACTTCATTTTCACTAAATCTGTCAGTAAATATATTTGTTTTATCAATTGCAGTTACGATAAGTAATACCACGATTACAGCGGCTGCTACTTTAGACCACGGATAAAGAAATATATTTCTTTTTGGAGATTTCAATTCAGCCTTATTTATTTTCCTTTGAATCAGGCCTGGCAGATCATCAAAATAATCATCAGGCACCCGAAAACTATTATTCAGATTAATGTTGGATACATCAATTTTCATATTTTTTTCTTTTTCCATAACTCCTTTTTCAATATTTTAGACATTAATTCATTATAAGGGTTTAATTCTCCTCCAAATATTTTCTTATTTTTTTTACTGCATGATGATATGAAGCCTTTAAAGCTCCCACTGATGTATTAAGCACACCTGAGATTTCTTCATATTTCATATCATCAAAATACTTCATATTAAACACTATTCGCTGTTTGGCAGGCAAATCCAATAATGCTTTCTGAAATTCGATTTCCATTTCTCCCCCATCAAAATAAGCATCCGATTTAAGATTATTTATCATTTGATCCTGAACATCAATAGGTATAAATAATCTTGTTCTCCTTTTCTTCAAAAAACTTAATGATTCATTTGTTGCAATTCGAAAAAGCCATGTATACAATTGTGACTCTTCCCTGAATGATGATAATCCTTTCCATACTTTAATAAAAGTATTCTGTAAAACATCATTTGTATCTTCATGGTTTAACAGGATTTTTCTTATATGCCAGTAAACTCTTTCCTGATATTTCCTTATAATCAGATTAAAAGCATAATTGCTTTTATCATCCTCGCGAAACATTTGAAGAAGATCTTTGTCACTATATTCCGGCATATTATAAAATAATAAATGCAAGTCAGTAAACTGCTTGCATTTAATTAGACATAAGAATGTATTAAAAGTTTAACAACAAGCATTTTTTAGAAATTTCAAAGCTTCAAGATATATATTGTCTCCTGTGAAACCAAATTTTTCATCTAAAACTCCAGCAGGTGCAGAATATCCAAAATGATCGAGGCCTATTGCTTTCCCATATGGGCCAACAAGAGAACTAATTGTTTGAGGCAATCCTGCAGTTAGTCCAAGAACCGGCACATTAACTGGCATAACATCATTTTGGTAACCAGAATTTTGTTTTCTAAACAATGTTTCTGACACAGCTGAAACAACCTGGGCCATAATTTGTTTTTCTTCCTTAAGTTTAGTTGCAGCATCCAAAAGAGTTGAAACTTCCGAACCACTACCTACAAGAATTATATCCGGTTTCTCTGATGTTTTCTTCACAATATAGGCTCCCTTTTCAGCTCCCAATGCATCTGTAGAACGGTCTGATCCTGGCAATGCAGGAATATCTTTAATATTCTGTCTTGATAATATTAAACCTGTTGGAGTATCATTATTTTCATATGCCATTTTCCATGCAACATTTGTTTCAATAGCATCAGCAGGCCTTAAAATAAGCATTGAAGGCCGTCCTGAATGATTCTTAAGAAATTCCATCAGTCTGATTTGTGCTTCCTGCTCAACAGGTTGATGAGTTGGCCCATCTTCCCCCACTCTAAAAGCGTCATGAGTCCATATATAAATAACTTTAAGCTCCATTAAAGCAGCCATTCTCACGGCAGGTTTCATATATTCTGAAAATACAAAAAATGTTCCGCATACTGGTATTACTCCACCGTGCAATGCCATTCCTGCAGCAATAGCAGCCATAGTTAATTCTGACACACCGGCATGTAAAAATTTACCTGTAAAATCATTTTTTGTAATATATTTTGTCCTCTTCAAATATCCATCCGTTTTATCAGAATTTGACAAATCGGCCGACATAACTATCATATTATCTACTTTTTCTGCCAGATGTGTAAGAATAGCAGCTGATGCTGACCGGCTTGGAATATTCTCCTTTTGTGCTATTGAAAGAAAATCAATATCACTATTTTTATTATCTAAAAAGTCATAAAGTTTTGTTGCTAGTTCAGGATTTTTCTCTGCCCATTCAGTTTCAACCTTTTTTTGCTCCTTTATGAATATCCTTTTTTTATCCAGCACATCAGCATAAAACTTTTCAACCTCAGGAAAAATTCTAAATGGATTATCAGGATCACCTCCCAGTCCTCTTATTGTATTCTCTAAATCAGCACCTGCTTTAGAAACCGGTTGGCCATGAGTAGATAATTGTTTTTCAAAACTTTTTCCATATGCATCAATCAATCCTTTACCCATTATTGTTTTCCCAATAATTATTACAGGTTTTTCTTTCTCTTCTATTGCTTGAATTAATGAATCCCTTATTTGGCCAGAATCATTACCATCTATATTAATAACTCTCCATCCCCATGACTCATATTTCAGGGCAGTATTTTCATTGCTTACTACCTCAGTTGATGTTGATAACTGAATATCGTTAGAATCGTAAAAAAGAATAAAATTATTCAATCCCAGAACACCGGCAATACGGCCAACTCCCTGGGATATTTCTTCCTGAATTCCACCGTCAGAAATAAATGCATAAGTTTTATGTGATAACCATTCTCCAAAGCGTGCAGCAAAAAATCGCTCTGTAATAGCTGCGCCAAGTGCCATCGCATGGCCCTGTCCTAAAGGGCCGGATGTATTTTCTATTCCTTTTGAAACATTTAATTCAGGATGTCCCGGAGTTGGTGAACCCCATTGGCGGAAACTCATTAATTCTTCCAGGGTAAAATTTCCTGTAAGAGCTAATATTGAATAAAGCATTGGCGACATATGGCCAGGATCAAGAAAGAACCTGTCTCTGAAAGGCCAGTACATGTTGTCAGGATCAAACTTTAGAAATTCTGAAAATAAAACATTTACAAAATCAGCTCCACCCATAGCACCACCAGGATGTCCGGATTTAGCCTTTTCAACCATTGCAACAGATAATATTCTCATATTATCGGCAGCCATATTTAATTCTTTATTATTCATTAATAATAATTTTTTGAATACAAATTAATTAATACAGATACAATTATTATTTAAAATTATTATGACACTTAGAAAGTTAAACTCTTTAATTTTTGAGGCTAATGTACGGTTTTTGAATAAGAAGATTATGTATAGTTGAAATTTTGTTAATAACTAAATCAGATTGTTATCTCGCTGAATTACTGATTATTAGCTTAAAACTATTGTCTATAAGCATTTCAATAATTATTCTTACTTTTGTTGAGTTTTCAAAAATATTTTTATACAGTATGGGGCTTCAATGTGGTATTATTGGAATTACAAATATTGGAAAAACAACTTTATTCAATTGTATTTCCAATACAAAAGCTGAAGCATCAAGTTTTGCTTTCAGTGCAAACAAGTCTAATATAGGCAGGGTAATAGTTCCTGATGACCGATTATATAAAATTGATAAATTAATAAATTCAGAGAAAGTTGTTCCGGCGATTGTTGAGATTGTAGATATTCCCGGCCTTACAAAAGGCTCGCATCAGGGAGAAGGTGTTGGCAATCAATTTCTTGCAGATATAAGAAACACAGATGCACTAATTCATGTAGTAAGATGTTTTGAGGATGAGAATCTGATCCATATTGAAGAAACGATTGATCCGGTTAGAGACAAAGAAACAATTGATCTGGAACTTCAGATAAAGGATTTGGAATCGATTGAAAAAAAGATTTCTAAAGTTGCGAAATTAGTTAAAACAGGTGATAAAGATGCTAAAAAGGAACTTGAGACCCTCATTATTTATAAAGAACATATTGAAAACTTTCAATCTGCCAGAACAGCTCCTGTTCCTGAAGAGAATAAAAAATACATATATGATCTTGCTCTTCTGACTGCTAAACCGGTAATATACGTGTGTAATGTTGATGACAAATCAGCTGTTAATGGCAATAAATATTCTGAACAATTTTTCAAAGCTGTTAAAAATGAAAAATCTGAAGTATTAATAATTGCAGCAGGGCTTGAGGCTGAAATTTCAGAACTGGAAGATATGGAAGACAGATTTGAATTTCTAAAAGATGCCGGCTTATCAGAGCCCGGAGTTAATAAACTAATTCAATCAGCATATAAAATATTAAACCTTCAATCATTTTTTACTGCCGGACCAAAGGAAATTAAGGCCTGGACAATTAAAAAAGGATTAACTGCACCACAAGCAGCAGGAGTTATCCACTCAGATCTTGAAAGAGGATTTATCAGAGCTGAAGTAATGAAATACGATGATTTTATTAATTTAGGATCAGAACAAAAATGCAAGGAGGCGGGTAAATTATCTGTCGAGGGCAAAAATTATATTGTTGATGATGGCGACATAATTCATATTAGATTTAATGTATAATCATTTTACAATTTTGTTAATTCATAGGATATATATTATTCTTTTGTTAAATTTAAATCCATGAATAAATTTCTGAAAACCATAAGCTATATCTTAATTCTTAATTGTTTATTCCTTATTATTAATACTTCATATGGTCAGAACTCCGGCTATTCAAAACCAAAGCTGATTATAGGTATTGTTATTGATCAAATGAGATATGAATATATTTACAGATACTGGAATAATTTTGGTGAAAAGGGTTTTAAAAAACTAATCAATAATGGGGCACTTTGCACAAATGCTGAAACAGGGTTCTTACTTAACCAATCCGCTTCCAGCCATGCAAGTATTTCTACCGGAGCTTTTCCTTCAACTCATGGTATAATTTCTGATGAGTGGTATTCGAGGTTGAGTAATAAAATTATAAAATGTGCAGTTGATCCCAATACCGAAACTATTGGTTCTGATTCAGAAGATGGAAGGAGGTCTCCAATTCACCTGTTCTCTGGAACCATTGGAGATGAAATGAAACTAAATAATAAAAAATCTAAAATTATCGGTATTTCACTTAAAGATCATTCTGCAATATTTATGGCCGGACATATTATTGATGCCGCCTATTGGTTTGACTCTGAAACAGGGAACTGGATTAGCAGTTCTTTTTATATGAATGGTTTACCAACATGGGTGAATGATTTTAATGATAAAAAACTACCTGATAGTTATATAGCCAGGGAATGGAACCTGCTTCTACCTAAAACATCCTATTCGTCAGGGTTTGAAGACAATAATCTTTTTGAGGTGGGTTTTGGTACCCGAAATAATAGTTTTCCTTACGATCTGAAAAAACTGCAAAAAAGGAGTCTTTCCAATGATTATGAAATTTTAAAAAGCACACCATTTGGAAATACACTAACAACTGATTTTGTATTATCAGCTATTGAGGAAGGAGAACTGGGCCAGGATGAAATTACAGACCTGCTAATGGTATCATTTTCCTCAACAGATTATATCGGCCATTTATTTGGTCCTCATTCTTTTGAAATAGAAGATGCATTTATCAGACTTGATCAGGAAATTGGTCATTTTATCGATATTGTTGAAAATTCTCTTGGAAAGGAAAACATACTTATTTTTCTTACCTCAAGCCATGGAGTTGCAAATATTCCTAAACAAATGGAAGCAAACAAAATGCATGCTGGTTTTTTCAGATACAGAAATGCTGTTGCTCTGTTAAAATCTTATTTAAACGCGATCTACGGCCATGGCGACTGGATAAAATATTATTATAATCAACAATTATATCTAAACAGAAGTCTTATAGAAGATACAGGAATTTCACTTCTTGAAATACAAAATACCTCAGCAAATTTTCTGGTTGAATTTGATGGTGTTGCAAATGTTTTGGTTTCTTCAGTACTTCAAAGTACGGATTTCAGCCATGGTGTATTTAATAAGATGCAAAACTCTTTCAACCAAAAACTATCCGGTGATTTGTTAATTAATCTCAAACCCGGATGGACAGAAGAAACTGATCTGGCAACCAATCATAATTCTGCATATGAATATGATGTCCATGTTCCATTAATTTGGTATGGATGGAAAATTCAACCAAAAACAATTCAAAGAAAAGTAAGTCTGACTGATATTGCTCCTACATTGGCGAATTTCCTTCATATACAGAGACCTAATTCCAGTTGTGGAATAACAATTTATGAACTAATAGAATTGTGGTAGGAGATATATTTAATAATATCTGATTTGAAAAAACAGTCTAAAATAAAAAATTTAGTCAATTTAATAATAATTATTTTTTTCTTAATTGTGTGCTGTAGGGTTGTTTCCGGACAGGATTCTCATTGGTTATTTTTATCCGACAAAGACGGCACCTCATTTGATCCTTATAAATATTTTGATCATAAGACTATTGAAAAAAGATTAAAACTGGGAATAAGTATTAATGAATATACTGACAGACCATTAAGAGCTGATTATGTTGAAATAATATCAGGAATTGTCGATTCAATTTCATATAAAAGCAGGTGGTTTAATGCAGTTTTAGTATATGCGAACTCAGCTGAACTTAATATTATCAGATCCCTTCCTTTTATCACAAATATTAAAAATGTTGAAATACAGACCGTTCTGGCAAATTCTTCCGAAACTTATAATCTTGATATTGATAAAGATGAAGTGGAATATTTGTTAAGAAAACAAATAGAAGTTATGGGAGGTGAGAAATTTATTAATAATGGAATTAATGGAAGTGGTATTAGGATAGCTGTTTTTGATGGAGGGTATACCGGGGTAGATACTAGTCCCGTATTTGAACATATTAGAAAAGATAACAGAATTATTTCAACATTTGATTTTTTCAAAAAAACAGAAAATGTTTATAGAAAAGGTTCTCATGGCACCCTGGTTTTATCATGCATTGCGGGAATGATTAATGGAGTTAAAATTGGCCTGGCTACCGGCGCAGAATTTTTACTTGCAATAACAGAAATAAAATCTGACCCTAAGTTGGAAGAAAAGAACTGGCTTGCAGCAGCTGAATGGGCCGACAAGAATGGTGCAGATATAATAAATTCCTCCCTGGGTTATACTTACTTACGCTATTTTAAATCGGATATGGACGGGCAAACGAGCCTTGTTGCAAAAGCAGCAACAATAGCTGCATCAAAAGGAATATTAGTTATTAATTGTATGGGAAATGATGGCGATAATGACTGGAAAATTGTAAATACACCTGCTGATGCTGATAGTGTGTTATCGGTTGGTGGAATTGACCCGGAAACAAATCTACATATCCATTTTAGTTCAGTTGGGCCTACTGCAGATAATCGTTTAAAGCCAAATGTAGTTGCATTTGGGAAAACAGTAGCAGCAGACAATGACGGTCTGAAAATTGTTACAGGAACATCATTCTCTTGTCCTTTAATTACAGGTTTTGCAGCTTGTGCATGGCAAACCCGGCCTCAAATGAAAAATATGGAAATTTTTAAGTTAATTCAATCGTCAGGGAATCTTTTTCCATATTATGATTATGCACAAGGTTATGGAATTCCTCAGGGAAACTTTTTTATTGATAATAATGATCATAA
>JBHOTF010000048.1:0-16799 GCA_042584005.1 Bacteroidota bacterium | reverse complement strand
GAATGATACTTGAAATGACAAAAATAAATAACCTAAGAAATGAAATACGATTTAATATCTTACTTAGCTTAAGTAATTTGGCATTGTACATTTTTATATTATCTCTATAAATTTTCATTATTTTTAAATATAAAATACCGCGAATATCCAATTACTGCGATAGCAAATCTTCAATATGGCATACAGCGGCCGAAATAAAACCTGTTGCGGTATAAATTTGTACTGTTTTTCCGTCATGCAATTTAGCATATTTTAAGAATTCTTACGTTTCAATGTACTCCACAACCCGCTATTGATTTTATTTTTTTGTTATATGGCATTTAGTCTATAATTAATTTGCTTCTAATCACAGTATTAATATTCAATGGCTAATTCCCTATTTCTTAGTTTCATTAATTTTTTTATTAATATTATCTAAAAAGTTTTTTATCCTTTCTATATGTCTTACTAATGGATCGGGAGATGATTCTTCAATATCATAAGCTTTTTCATAGGTTTCTTTAGCTAATTGAAGTTGATTATCTCTTTCATACGCTATGCCCAGGTCTACATATACTAAGGCATTGTCGGTTTGTTTTTCCACTCTATATTTGAATATGTCAATCGCCTTATCAAACTGATTATTTTTTAGATGATCTTGTCCTGCCCACCACAATGCGTTTAAGGATGTCCCGATATCGTATCCAAATTTTTTATTCAAAGTATCTTCAAGTTTCTTTATTTCGTCTAAGCCTTGATGTGCAATTTCAACTGGTATCGTGTTCCAGTCCTTAAAAAGAGATCGCAATCCTGAATGGATGGATCGAGGCCCTGTTGAATAATGATCTTCTTCGGGCCAAAAATAATATTTCCATTCAAGTCCTTGCTTAGGAAATTTTCTCAGAACATTCACAAAAGTTTCCAAATCCTGAAGAACTTCAAATTCATTATCCATTGCTATATATAAAAAATTATGATACTCATTTTTATTCAAAAAGCTTTCCGTATTATTTATCAGATATTTGTTTTCACGATCATATATTATCCACGGAATAGGAGCTATTCCTGCGTTGAATATATCTGGCTCTGCTATAATAGAATAAATCGTAAATACACCACCTATGGCACCCGAGAATATAATCCTGTAGGGATGTGTACGGTATGTTGAATCAATAATAGGAAATAATTCGTCTTTGAAAAACTGAAGAAACAGATCTGCTTTTCCCCAGTTTGAATTTCTTTCAACCGTGGTAGGAGTGAGATAACCATACTCATAACTGTCAATATTAATCACAATTGTTTCAGGAATCAGATATAATTCATAAAGATTTTTAACAATGCCGCTTACCATTTCAAATTGCGTAAGGCAAGTATATAACACCGGATAGCGTTTATTCGATTTATCATAGTTTTCGGGAACGTGAATAGAGAATTCAATTTCTCTATCGAATATATTCGAATGCATGCTGACTTTATTGCCGATTACAATTTTATCTTCATCTTGAGTGTAACCAACTTTATTGAGAAATAGAAATAACGGTATTATTAAATAAAAGCATACTTTTCTCATAATTTTACAATCTCTTTGATTCATAATTCTTCTCCTTTCTTTTTTGCCATATAACGTAGCGCTAAACGGAGTTCCGTACTGAGGGCGAAGACTGCCGAGCTTGCTCGGACAGACTGTAAAGCCCGCAAGGACGGTACCAAATTGTGTTTAGCATTTTGTTCTGGCACGTTTTGATTAAATATCCAGCTAAAGCTGATTGATTATAAAAGTAATAAACAATTTGGTTTAGCGCTACGTTCAGGCACATTTCTTTTGGATGCAATAGTTACGGTTTGCCGGAACGAGCAGACAAAAGGCAGCTTCAGCTGAATGTGCCTGAACGTTTTGAATATGGTGCGTTTGGCATTTTAATACTCAAATTTTTCAGTTTACTACTATGCTCATTTATTGCTACCACCTTTATTATTAGCACTATCTGCCAAATGTACTATATTTTTTGTTGTGCGTTCGTTATTTGTTTTTCTTTTCATCTCCTTTTGTTTCTTTCGCATTCCAATAATAAATAATAAACCACCAATTGCAATAAATACTATTCCTATTGCACCAACAGTGTCTTTCAATATTGTGGTAAAAGTAATTCCTAATGCAATAATGGTTGCACTTATAAATAAATACCGTTTATGTCCTTCTAACTTTTCCATCATTTTTTTTATTCAATTATTATATATATGTCTCCTACTTCGATGCTATCATAGGCTTGTTTTGAAACGTAAACTTTTTTCGTTTTATCTCCTTCTATCCTAAGCATGTATTCATCATAAGGTGGACCATATTGACCATAAGTAAGTGCAGGTGTGTAGCGTTTTTCTACAACTATCCCTTCATTAATTGGTTTGGTGCAACAACACAAACTGAACAATAATATAAGTAATAAGAATGCTGTCTTTTTCATATCGGTTTCTTTTTTAATTATCTAATCTAATTCTTTGTCAAGTCGTTTTTTACCTAAGAATGAAAGTAGTATCCAAAATCCCATTATTAGTCCAATGATAGTTATGACAATTATAAGTTTATCAAATAATTGAGCAAATGACAGACCAGGACTTTGGAATATATTATATTTAGCATAGGTAAACAAACTACCAAGAACAACAAACACAACATAAGTCAATAGGATAATTTTCACTTTCATTTTTCTTATTTGAATTGCTCCAAAATATAAAAGAGCACTTATTAGGAACAGAGAATTTATTGTCATAACGATGGCAATATCTTCAAAATCACCTAACTCTTGTCCGAGAGCAAACTGTCGATATAAAACAATCCCTTGCATAGCAAAAATTGTTAGAAAATACATAATGGATATTACTTTATAAGCGATTTGCCTATTTCTTTCGTCCATATTTAAAAACGGTTTTTTATTTTTTTTCTTCATACCAGAATAAATCATTTAAAGTTCTATCTAATGTATTTGCAATCTTTATGCATAAATTTAGTGAAGGATTATATTTCCCTTTTTCAATCAACCCAATTGTTTGTCTTGTTGCACCAACCAAATCAGCAAGATCTTGTTGAGATAGTCCTTTTTCCACTCTCGCTATTTTGAGTTTTATGTTTTCCACACTGCAAATGTAAGATAAATATTCCTAAATGCAATATATAAATTGCATATATTTTCAAAAATAATTTTTGAATTCAACTTTTGACTTTAATATTTAAGTGATTATTGGGGTTTTTCTTAATGACGCACAACGTAGCGCTAAACGGAGTTCCGTACTGAGGGCGAAGACTGCCGAGCTTGCTCGGACAGACTGTAAAGCCCGCAAGGACGGTACCAAATTGTGTTTAGCATTTTGTTCTGGCACGTTTTGATTAAATATCCAGCTAAAGCTGATTGATTATAAAAGTAATAAACAATTTGGTTTAGCGCTACGTTCAGGCACATTTCTTTTGGATGCAATAGTTACGGTTTGCCGGAACGAGCAGACAAAAGGCAGCTTTAGCTGAATGTGCCTGAACGTTCAGTATATGAAAAGTAGGTGATTGCGAGCGACTTTCTTATCATTTTACATCAAAGTTTAGACGGGCTACTATCTTTGAATTTACTACTGTTTCGCCTATTTTTTATATACATTGTTAGGCAGTGTTGTGTGTTCTCTTTTATTTAAATATTATTCAAAGAATCGGCTATTTCAATTACATCATTCCAAACTCTAAAGAAGTTCTCTGACAGAATTTTATTTATATTCTCTTCTGTATAACCACGTTTAAGTAACTCAAATACTATTATTGGATAACTTGACACATCTGGTAAATCTGAAGGTTGTGAGTACCCTATTCCATCATAATCAGAGCCTATGCCAACATAATCTACACCTGCTATTTTAACTATATGATCAATATGATCAACTAATTGTTTTGAATTTGAATATAGGTTGTGTGTTTCTCCATACTTTAGCGTAAAATCAATTCCCTCTTTTGAGAACTCATCTATTCCGGTTGAATCATACCAGTTTAAAAGGTAATTCCAATTTTTTAGGCAAATTGAGTCAAGGAATTGAGAGCCAAAATTTATCATTACAATTCCATTTTTATCCGCTATTGCTTTAATTAAAGTATCTGATAAATTCCTCTCATAATCTGGAGTAAAATGATTACATGATGAATGAGAAGCTATAATTGGTGCTTTTGAATAGCGTAGCGCTTGAAAAACAGTACTGTCTGTCGAATGCGAAATATCTATCATAATGCCCAATCGGTTCATCTCATTAATCACCTCAAAACCAAAAGGACTTAATCCCTTCCAGATTCGATTGGTATCCAAATTAGAATCACAAATTTGATTCGATTTAGAATGTGATAGAGTTATATATACAAAGCCATTATCTTTTAAATATTTTAAATATCCTATATCATTGCCTATTGGTGCCCCATTCTCTAAACAAAGAGGAATTGAGAATAAATTTTGGTCAAAATTCTTTAAGATATCATCAGGACTTTTGGCCAGTGCAAACTTGTCTGGATACAGGTTTGCGTAATTAACAACCAAATTTATTTGAGAATCAACTAATGCTCTACCTTCATCAATTCCATATTTTGGATTTACAAAAATCACAGATAAGGCTGCATTTAGTCCTCCTTTATTTGCTCGAATTAAATCAAAATCGCGTTTCATGATTTTCTGGGATATATCCTTTGGATTTTTTAGTATCCAGAGCGGCCAGTCAATATGAGAGTCAATGATAATACTATTTTTACATATCCTCTGTGTCAATTCTGATAGCTCATCATCTTCTTTGCTAATATCGCATGAAGAAATAGCATATATTAATGGTACTGACAATACTATCATTGAAATTTTTCGGATTGCTGATGAAAATTCAATATATTTATTAAATGTATTCATGGTTATATTTGATTTAAATAATAATGCCTAACGTATGGCTAAACGAATTGCGTTTTTATTACTTATGTATTGTTGCTTGATATTTATGATTCAGGCACAGAACACGCATTGCGTTTTATTTGTTTACCCATACTTCTCTATTCTTTTTAAAGATAGTAATTTTCAAATAATTAAATCATCAAATGGACTTTTAATTATATTTAAACTTCTATTTGAAACATGAGTGTAAATCTGAGTGGTTTTCGAACTATGATGCCCAAGTAAAACCTGAATGTACCGCAAATCAGTACCCTTTTCAAGCAAATGGGTTGCAAAGCTATGGCGAAGAGTATGTACTGTTGCATGTTTTTTTATCCTGGCCTTACTTTTAGCTTTCTTAAAAATTTCCTGAATACTCCTTTTGCTATAAGGTTTTTTACCACCTGGCCCTTCAAACAACCAAAGCTTTGGTTTATAATTATTGTAATATTCCCTGAGTAAGTCTAAAATATTTGGGGATAATAATGTTATCCTGTCTTTGTTCCCCTTACTATTACGAACCCTTATTTGCATGCGCTTTGAATCAATATCTGTAATTTTTAAATTTATTAATTCACTAATTCTTAAACCACCGGAATATATGGTACTTATTATCGCACGGTGCTTTAAGTTTTTTATGTTTAATATAATTTGCTGAACTTCTTCTAAACTTAATACAGCAGGAAGTTTTCTTTCCTTCCTGGGCCTCTCTAAATAATATACTTCCCTGGGATGATTTAATACCTTTTCATAATAAAATTTTATGGAATTTATCAATTGGTTCTGAAATCCTGCACTAATGGACCTTTCATTAATTTGATACAGTAAATACTTTTTTATTTCTTTTGGTTTAATAAAATTCGGATCCCGATCAGGAAAAAACTTAAGAAATCTTGAAAACATTGAACAATATGTTCTTATTGTACTTTCACTGTATCTCTTTAATTTTAATTTACGAATATATTGTTCAGGCACATTGTATTTCATATGTTTATTATTTTAATGCTTATTTCATAATATGTCTTTATTATTTATATGTTGAGAATAATAATAATTGGAAAATTAATTTTCAAATAATTAAATCATCAAAAAGACTTTTAATTACACCTAAAGAATGATTTGAATTAAGAGTATTAATCTGAATTGAACAACCATGAATTACGCGACCTCTGGGAGCAAATTACAATTGAATTACGGGAACGAAGTGACCGAATTACCATTGAATTACTACTGAATTACGTGAGCGACAGCGAACGAATTACACGAACGCAGTGAGTGAATTACCATTGAATTACGTGAGCGCAGCGAGCGAATTACTACTTAATTTGATTTTCTTCCTGAAACACCTTTTGTTTCATCAGTAATTTCCTTTGCTTTTTCTTTGGGGCGCAGATTACGTGTTGCCTTTCCGGCCTGCCACATTTCTGAATTACCTAATTCATTAAGCTCTTTTGTTAATTGTTCCTGATAATCAGATGCACCGCAACTAGTTAATACCCGGTGTGTTTCATCACCATTGGCCACTCTTTCATAAAGATTATTAAACACAGGTAATACTGCTTCTTTAAATTTAGGTTTCCAGTCGAGTGCACCCCGTTGAGCTGTGGCCGAGCAATTAGCATACATCCAGTCCATACCATTCTCTCCAACCAGTTTAATAAGACTTTCGGTCAGCTCTTCTACCGTTTCATTAAAAGCTTCGCTGGGACTATGTCCGTTTTTACGCAAAACTTCATATTGTGCCTCCATAATTCCTGCAAGTGCTCCCATCAAAACTCCTCTTTCTCCTGTCAGATCACTGTGTACTTCTTTTTCAAAAGTTGTAGGAAAAAGAAATCCTACTCCAATTGCAATTCCAACAGCAATAGTTCTTTCCTCTGCCCTGCCGGTATAATCCTGGTTAACTGCATAACTTGCATTAATTCCTGCTCCTGAAAGAAAATTACGGCGAACAGATGTGCCTGAGCCCTTTGGTGCGACTAATATAACATCAATATTACCGGGTGGAATAACCTCAGTTTGATCTTTATATACTATAGAAAAACCATGAGAAAAATATAAGGCATCACCCTGATTAAGACATTTTTTAATTTCAGGCCATATAGCTTTCTGGCCAGCGTCAGAAACAAGCATTTGAATAATTGTGCCACGTGTTGCAGCTTCTTCCGGTTCAAACAAATCTACTCCGGGTTTCCATCCATCATCAATAGCACGATCCCAATCTTTTTTAAAACTTTTTGCCTGTCCTATTATTACATTAAATCCATTTTCCTTCATATTTAGTGCCTGAGCAGGCCCCTGAACTCCATAACCAACAACTGCTATTATTTCATTTTTAAGTACTTCCAGTGCCTTTTCCATTGGAAATTCTTCCCGTGTTTTAACCTCCTCGGTTACTCCTCCAAAATTTATTTTTGCCATGATACTTTTCCATTATTAAGTGAATAATCTTTTGGTAAACTATATTTCATAGAATGTTCTCTGGTAACAGCTACTCTGCCGGATCTGGTAAATTCAATAATACCAAATGGTCTGAGTTTTTCAAGTAATTCTTGTGTTTCTTCCTTATGGCCTCTTTTTTCAATAACCATATAATCAGATTCAACACTTATTATTTTAGCGTTGTTTTCTCTTAAAACATTTTCGACTAACATTCCTTCATTAATTGCTTTATTCGGAACCTTATACAATGCGATTTCCTGATATACAATGTCTTTCTGATTGTAATAAAATGCATTGACCACACCAATAAGTTTTTTTATCTGGTTTATAAGCAGCCTGATCACTTTTGGCGTTGTACGAGTTACCATAGTATAACAATGAATCCCTTCCAAATGGGATTCTGATGCAGCAAGGCTTTCTATATTAACCTTTTTTCTGGTAAAAATCAGGGTTATTAAATTTAATAAACCTGCTTCATTTTCAGTAAATATTCTGATTGTATATTCCTGTTCCATAATATATTTAGTTCAGAGTTCAGAGTTCAGAGTTCAAAAGTCAAAAGTCAAAATTTCGAGTTTAATTTTTAATTTTTGATTTTTAATTATTAATTATCAATTATTAATTATTCTAGTAGCATATCAGAGACTTTGGCTCCTCCGGGTATCATTGGAAAAACATTATCTTCTTTAGCAATAGCAACCTCTAAAATATAGGCTTCATCGCTTTTTAGCATTTCTTTAACAGCAGAATCTAAATCTTTTCTGTCCTTTATACTATTGGCTTTAATTCCATATGCACCTGCTAGCTGAACAAAATCAGGAGTAATCATTTCTGTAAATGAATATCTCTTATCGAAAAACATATCCTGCCATTGTCTTACCATACCCAGAAAGTTATTATTCAATATTACAATCTTAACATTTGTTTTTTCCTGATGTAGAGTACCAAGTTCCTGCAGGCTCATTTGTATACCACCATCACCAACAAAGGCAATAACATCATTATCCGACCTTCCAATAGCTGCACCAATTGATGCAGGCAACCCAAATCCCATTGCACCGGCCCCGCCTGATGAAATGAATATTGATCCGTTTGAAAATTTGTAATTTCTGGCAGTAACCATTTGCTGCTGGCCAACATCGGTTATAACAATAGCTTTACCTTTGGTTTTTTCTGAAACCAGATCAACCACTTCATCCATTAAAATATCACCATTGATCAATCCAACTCGTTTTCCTGTTACCTTTTCCTCTTCAATTTTTTTGTCTGCATAAAATTCAAGAAGCCATTCAGGATGTTCTTTCTTTTCAAGACGTGGAAGAAGTTTTGATAGTACCTCTCTGGCATCTCCTACAATTGCAACATCTGTGATAATATTTTTATCAATTTCAGATTCATCTAAATCTATATGAATAATTTTTGCCTGTCTGGCATAAGTACGGGTATCACTGGTAACCCTGTCGTCGAATCTCATACCGATTGCAATTAAAAGGTCACATTCATTTGTTTTTCGGTTAGGCGCATAATTTCCATGCATCCCTACCATACCTGTATGAAGAGGATGAGTTGCCGGAATTGCTGAAAGTCCCAGTAAGGTTGAAGCAGCAGGAATATTACACTTTTCCATTAATTCTCTTAACTCATTCTGTGCTTGTGAAATAATCACACCTTGTCCATAAACAATAAATGGTTTCCGGGAATTATTTATTAATGAAGCAGCCTCAACAATTCTTTCATGTTTAACTTTAGGACGGCTTGTATAATTATTTACAAATTCACATTTTTTATATTCATAATCTAATTTTCCAAATTGGGCATCTTTTGTAATATCAATCAATACAGGCCCGGGCCTTCCACTGGAAGCAATATAAAATGCTTTTGCAATCATGTCGGGTATTTCTTCTGCTTTTGTAAGCTGAACATTCCATTTTGTGACAGGTGCTGAGACACCTATAACATGTGTTTCCTGAAAAGAATCCAATCCGAGAAGCCCGGTTGGCACCTGCCCTGTTATACAGACCAATGGAATTGAATCAACTTTAGCATTTGCAAGTCCTGTAATAAGATTTGTTGCTCCCGGTCCTGATGTTGCAAAACAAACACCAGTTTTGCCTGTTGCTTTTGCATAACCCTGTGCAGCAAATACTGCTCCTTGTTCGTGCCTTACAAGAACATGTCTCAGTTTATCCTTATAATCATATAATGCGTCATACACAGGCATTATTGCACCACCGGGATAACCAAAAATAGTATTTACTCTTTCCTCTAAAAGAGTTTTGATTACAGCATGAGATCCACTAATTGTGTTTTTCATTTTATACATTTATTATCATATTCTATATCACCCTAACACCACCTTTATGTGCAGACTCAACATTTTTTGCATAGATCTGTAATGCTTTTGATACCTTTCTATTTCTTTTCACCGGTGTAAATGCATTAGATCCTTTTTGTCTTTCGTGCTCTAATCGTTTATCAAATTCATTATTAGTAATTAATGCATTAATTTTTCTGTTAATAATGTCTATTTCAATAATATCACCATCAGTTAATAGCCCTATGAGGCCTTCGGCTGCTGCTTCAGGAGAAATATGCCCGATTGATAATCCAGATGTACCACCTGAAAAACGGCCATCAGTTATTAATGCACATTTTTTATCAAGACCTTTTGATTTAATATAAGATGTAGGGTAAAGCATCTCCTGCATTCCGGGTCCTCCTCTAGGGCCTTCATATCTAATAACCACTACATCGCCTGCTTTAACTTTTCCATTTAAAATACCTGAGCATGCCTCTTCCTGTGAATTAAATATTACTGAAGGTCCTTTAAAAGACAAAAGAGATTCATCAACCCCGGCAGTTTTAACAACACAACCTAAACTGGCAATGTTTCCATTTAATATTGCCAACCCACCATCCTTACTATATGCATTTATTTGATTTCGCACGCACCCATTAACCCGATCAGTATCCAGCTCTTCGTAATTATTACTTCCAGAACCCATCTTTCTATTACCCGTTTTCCCGGAAGGAGCAGAATAATACATCCTCGTACAATTATTATTATTTTCTTTTCCAACAATATCGAATTGCTTTAAACGATCAGACAGTTTTTTTCCTTCTACCCTATTCTCATCTGTAAACATTACCCCGCATCTGTCTAATTCTGCCATTACTCCTAAAACACCACCGGCACGATTAAAATCTTCCATATGATATGAAGAGCTGGGGGCTATTTTACACAAACAAGGAACATTCTTAGAAAGCTCTTCAACATCTTTTAATGAAAAATCAACACTTCCTTCATGTGCTATTGCAAGCAAATGAAGTACAGTATTTGTTGAGCCCCCCATTGCAATATCAAGAGCCATTGAATTAAGAAATGCCTTTCGGCTGGCAATGGACCGGGGAAGAACGGAATCATCTCCATCTCTGTAATATTTAAAGGCATTTTCAACTATTATTTCAGCTGCCTGCTCAAATAATTGAAGTCTGTTTTCATGAGTAGCCAGTATACTACCATTGCCGGGTAATGCAAGTCCAAGAGCTTCAGTAAGACAATTCATTGAATTGGCTGTAAACATACCTGAACAGGAACCGCATCCCGGACAAGCAGCTTTTTCAGCAGCCAGTAAATCCTCATCAGATATGTTATCATTAGCTCCCATCACCATAACATCCACCAGATCTATCTTTTTATCTTCAAGCACTCCGGCTTCCATTGGTCCGCCTGAAACAAATATTACAGGTATATTCAGCCTCATCGCCCCCATTAACATTCCCGGGGTAATTTTATCACAATTTGTTATGCAAACCAGAGCATCTACTGTATGGGCATTACACATATATTCAATACTGTCGGCAATAAGTTCTCTTGAGGGAAGTGAATATAGCATGCCCTGATGCCCCATTGCAATACCATCGTCAATAGCTATAGTATTAAACTCGGCAGCAAAACATCCTTTATCTTCAATCAATTGTTTAACCTTCTGGCCTATATCTTTGAGATGAACATGACCAGGAACAAACTGGGTAAAAGAATTAGCAATAGCTATTATTGGTTTACCAATCTGATCTTCTTTCATGCCATTTGCCCGCCATAAACTTCTGGCTCCTGACATAAGTCGTCCGCTGGTACTTTTTTCGCTTCTTAAAGCTATTTTATAATCATTCTCCATATTGTATAAAAACTAAAAAGCCTTTCTCGAAAAAGAAAGGCTTTTATTATTAATTAATATATACCCTTTCTTATCGTTCATTGTTAATAATGACAATAATCCATATTATTATAAAAACAGGTATATATTTAAGATTCTTCATTTTTTGCATAAAAAAAGCGCCATTCTATTCAGGATGGCGCTCAATAATTTTGATTATTATTTTACCTCATCCTCTTTCGTAAAAAGACGATAATGTCGATAATAATAATATTGTTTATAAATAAATTCATTGTTTTATTGGATGCCAAAGTAGTACACAAAATTTTTATTTTCCAATGAAAAAGTAAAAAAAATACTATTTAAGCTGCAACCTCCTGATTTCAAGAATGATAAATTTACATGTTGTTTAGCAGTAATGTTTAGCTGTTGGCTATTGGCGGTTGGCTGTTGGCTGTTTTATATCCAATATTTCCAGCTTATTATTTATGGTAATAAGTTCTCCCTTTTTAGTTTTAAAGCTATTTATACCATCCTGATATTTCAATTTGATATCGTTGCCAAGTTTTGATAGGATTGTTGCAGATAATAATTTCCCATTTTCCCAATTTATATTTACCTCAAAACCTCCCCGGGTGCATAATCCTTTAACCTCACCATCTGGCCATGCTTTGGGCAAAGCTGGAAGCAGGTGAATATCGCCGGCGTGACTTTGAAGCAACATCTCAGCAATGCCAGCTGTTGCACCAAAATTTCCGTCAATTTGAAATGGAGGATGTGTGTCAAACATATTCGGTAATGTGGATTTTGCAAACAAGGCCTTGAGATTTTCATGGGCTTTCTCTCCATCCAGCAAGCGTGCATAGAAATTTATTATCCAGGCGCGACTCCAACCGGTATGGCCTCCTCCCTGTCTTAAGCGCTCTTCAAGCACCCTGGCGGAAGCATTCATAAATTCGGGTTTGTCGTTCCAGTTATATTCATTGGAGGGATACAATCCATACAAATGAGAAATATGTCGATGTCCGGGATACGCTTCTTTCAAGGATTCGTCGCTCCACTCCAGAATGCGTCCGTCAGTCCCAATTTTAACAGGGGTGAGATTATTTAATTGTGTTTCCAGTTTTTTTCTGAATTTTTTATCTGCATCCAATTTCTTAGAAGCTGAAATACAGGCATTAAACAAATGTCTAACAATTTGCAAATCCATTGCCGGCCCCATACTTATCGAGGCTTTATTAGCTTTTGGAGTAATAAAAACATTTTCGGGCGACATTGATGGGCCGGTAACCAGTTTTCCTGTATTTGGATTTTTTATTAAGAAATCTGATAGAAACAATGCCGCTTCACGCATGATTGGATAGCCATAGTTTTTCAAGAACTCTGTATCTTCAGTAAAAAGATAATGTTCCCAAATGTGGGTGGCTGACCAGGCTGCTCCCATTGGCCACATACCATACACAGGTTCACCAAATGAAGTGGTTGAATGCCAGGCATCGGTGGTGTGATGTGCTGTAAACCCATTACAGCCGTATAACTCTTTGGCTGTCCTACGTCCAGATTCCCTCAATTCCCCTACAAATTCGAGAAAAGGCAGATGACACTCAGAAAGGTTGGCAACCTCCGCTGGCCAGTAATGCATCTGGGTGTTAATATTGATATGATAATCACTATTCCAGGGGGGAGTTAAACCATCAGCCCAAATGCCCTGAAGATTTGAAGGCATGCTGCCGGGGCGTGAACAGCTGATAAGAAGATATCTGCCGAATTGAAAATACAAAGCAGCCAAGGACGGATCCTCAACAGCTCTTTTTTGAGCGTCAATTCTTTCATCAGTGGCAAATGCTCTTGCTGCCGATTGCGGAAGTTCGAGTGATACCCGGTTAAAATAAGCCTGATATTCTTCAATATGATCGTTGCTGATTTGCTCATAGCTTTTTCCATCGGATAGTTTGAGATAATCATTGCAAAGCTGATCAGCTTGTTTCCCAAAATAATCCGTGCCAGCAACCAGTCTTAACTCCATCTTATCTGCACCAGTAACAATAATTTCATTATCCTGAACTTTGATTGCACCACCATGATTGATTACCTGAACCCTTGTTTCATAGCGTACGCCTTTACCATCACAAACATGTTGTTTCATGATGAGAGTATTGTTTTTTACAAGAATTATTTCTCCATCTCCAGGTCGTGAAATACTGACTCTGCAGTTTATCTGTCCGGGTTGATTGGCTTCGGCCATCACAAGTATTGCCTGATCAACTGCTGAAGAAAAAATAGTTCTGGTATGTTTGATTCTCCCCGATTGAAAACCTATAACGACCATGGCGCTGTCAAGAGATAACTCCCGGCAGTAATCCTTGATATTTTTCAGTCCTTCAAAACTTAGGAATAGATCACCAAGTGTTTGATAGGCATTGGTGCCAGATGGCAGCCTATCACTCATCAATTTTTCTTTTGTCAGGTTTTGTGCCTCAACATATTTACCCTCAAACAATAGTTTTCTTATTTCTGGAAGATGTTTATATCCTCCTTGCTTGTCAAGATATTCGCCCTGCTTACTCCAAACACTTTCTTCATTGAGCTGTAAACGCTCCTTATTTATTCCGCCAAATACCATTGCACCCAATCGACCATTGCCAACAGGCAAGGCTTCATTCCAATTGGAGGCCGGTTGTTTGAACCATAATCTCAATGGTTCCGGATTATTATAATCTTGTGTAAATCCATTAAAAAAAGAGCCAATACTTAATAAAAAAATAAAAACAAATTGTGTTCTAATTCTTTTCATAATTTTTTCGTTATTAATAAATCAAAATAAGTGTGCCAGAACGCATACCCCAGAACCCATACCCCAGACCACATATCCCAGACCCCAGATCCCAGATCCCAAACCCCAGCTATAAATTCCTGATACCGCGGTATGATTTCAGATGATTTTTGTACCAACTCCTATCACCTAATCGTCTCATGAGAGCTTTCCTCTCCCCTTTATTGTATATACACTTAATAGGTAGCGTTACATACCTTAGCAATCGCTGCACAAGGAACTGAACAATTCTGAATGCTGAATTCCATTTTGGATGATTAATAAAGAACTGAATCCAGCAATAATATCTTCTGGCCTGTTGGTTATCCTGATAATTTACACTGGCAGGATTATCTAATATCTTCGTGGAAACTACCAGATATGCATTAAAATGCCTGGGATAGCAAGCAAATTGTTGTGCTGTTTCAAGTGGATCTTTTCTTTGCGATAATTGCAGAAGATCATATATATGTCTGAGGTATATTTTCCATGATGAGAACGCTTTGTCGTTCATCTGAACATTCATCATATTGTGAATAATTTGATGATGGTCAGATAGAACATATGCATTTCCATCCAGCTTGAGCTTTTTTTTCTCCTTATTGATCATGGCAAAGTTAAATTTTCGGTCATAAGGCTTGGATACAGGTTGTCGGTGAATTTCTACGGCAGCCATAAGTGCTTCATTACGCAAACGTGGATAGTGCTTTGCCTCATTTAACTCATTCTGGCTAAAAGGAGTCTGACAAGTGTATTCCAATCTTTCCAGAAGTTTCACAGCAGGAAATATTTCATGTTCAGCCACCAAAAAATCAATATCCCCAATCATACGTTCACCCTGATCAGCATAGAGTTCGTCAAGCAAATGGGCAGTTCCTTTTAAAAAGACTGGAGCAATACCTTCTGTATTGAGCACAGTGATAATATCGTGAGCCTCAGCCAGGATGGCTTTATTTCTCCGGCAGTTCAGTTGATATAAGTGTTCGAAATGATCAACCAGGTCATCGGGTAATTCATTAAGCAACTGACTCTCTCTTAATTGTACGAACAGGGCAGGAAGAACCAGGTGTTTACTGCTCTCCCACAAGAAGCTTTCCCATGAAATAATTCCAGATTTAAGAATTTTTCTTATTTCCGGTATTCTCTCCGGATATTGTCTTATACCAAGACATTTACCAACAAAAAACAAGGTTTCACTATTTTTCATCACTAAATAGATTTGTGATTGCTGCAATCATTTGTTGATTGTCGGAATATTTAAGCCGATAATAAGGCATTGATATTGCCCAATCAAGAAAGCATTCAGCATTTTCATAGCGGGGAGATAACCATGATTCGGTAATCACATTCTGAATGGCTTTGGTTTTCGGTTTCCTGCTTATTTCCAATTCAGCGCCAGGTTCATAGTTAACAAATACAATAGCTTTAACAGGAAGACTTTGATGAGAGGGCTCTTTGGAAAGATGGGGAGAAAGATAACGTACTGTTTTATCAAAATCCTCATAATAGAATTCTTCAGCTTCCAGAAGTTCCGGATATATATGATGAAGAGTTTCTACTGCGCCTTTTTTAACAGATATGGCGGTTGGAAATTGGTATGCTTCTTTTGAAACAGCTTCAACAGGAACAAAGTCATCAGACATAAATTTGAATCCATTAGCCAGGAGAACTGCCAGTGCAGTGCTTTTGCCTTTGCCAGAATCGCCCGTGATAATAATGCTGTGTTTACCATCACTAATGGCAGAGCCATGCATCACAGCCATCCAATCGTTTTCTTCTTTTTGATATGCCTTGTTCAAAAGTTCTAAAAATACTTTCCCTTTGAAGAAATTTTCTTTGCTAAGGCTCCATTTGTCAATGAATTTTTCATTGGTGCGTAAATACAATAAGTCGTTATGCCTAAACAACTGAAACTGATGACAGGTGCTAACAGGCTGTTTAATCTCCAGGTGTGACAATAATGGGTGGACCATTTTTTCTATACGCAGATGATTATAATAAAAGCAAAAGTCAGCCCCGGCAAAGTGATAATACTTTTTAGAAATGAATTGTTCAGATGCAGGTATTAGGTTTGCATCTGGATTTTTTGAAGAATTTTGAGGCTCGGGACTTTTGTTCGTAATACTGATAAAATGCTGAATTTCCTTTACAAATTTCAGAGCATCTGAAGCAGTCAAATCATATTTTCGGGAACACCATTCAGCGACAGATTCTGTAGATATACCATGATTCAGTCGATCAAAAACCTCATATCCCGGTAATTCCATTTGAATGTATTGGTTTGAAGACTCAAACCATACCAACTTTTTATCTTCCAGCGATCTGCAAAGAATCCTCATTTATCTCATTTTACCAGCCACCTCCAGGAGGCTGAGGTGTTGAGACGGCCTGGGCTTCTTTAGGACTAAATAAAAAGAGCATAGTGGCGGCAGTAAAAACTGCATATTTGCCAGCTTTCCTTAAGGCTTCCTTTCG
>JBHOTF010000047.1:0-17134 GCA_042584005.1 Bacteroidota bacterium | reverse complement strand
GATATGAAATTTGGGATGTTTGTCCATTGGGGTCCAGTATCATTAAAAGGAACTGAAATTGGCTGGTCTCGTGGCAAACAAATCCCATTTGAAGAATACGACAATTTATATAAAAATTTCAATCCTGAACTTTTTGATGCTAAAGAATGGATAAACATTGCAAAAAAAGCAGGCATGAAATATTTTGTTATTACATCCAAACATCATGATGGTTTTTCTATTTTTCATTCTGACTATACAGATTATGATATTGGAAAAACTCCTTTTAAAAGAGATGTACTAAAGGAGTTGTCAGATGCATGTTATAATGAGGAAATTATGTTTGGAACATATTATTCAATTCTCGATTGGTATCATCCTGATTATCCTTTACAATTAAACAGAGATATGCCAAAGGAAAATGCAAATATGGATTCATATATAAGTTTTATGAAATCGCAGGTTATGGAACTTGTGAAAAAATACCGTACAAATATTATGTGGTTCGATGGAGAATGGGAAGATCCTTGGACTCATGAAGAAGGATTAAAACTATATTCATATGTTAGAAGTCTTAAAGATAATATTCTAATAAACAACAGAGTTGATAAAGGACGAAAAGGTATGCAGGGAATGACAAAAGCAGATGAATTTGCAGGTGATTATGGTACTCCTGAACAGGAAATCGGAGCATATAATATTGATACTCCATGGGAATCGTGTATTACAATATGCACACAATGGGCATGGAAGCCTGATGATAAATTAAAATCTTCAAAAGAATGTATACAAACACTTATCCGGGTATGTGGAGGTGGTGGAAATTTATTGTTAAATGTCGGACCAATGCCCGATGGAAGAATTGAGCCCCGTCAGGTAGAAGTACTTACAGAAATTGGCAAATGGCTTGATAAAAATGGTGAAAGCATATATGAAACAAAAGGAGGACCATTTAAACCAACAGAAAATTTCGCTTCAACAAAAAAAGATAATAAAATATTTCTTCATCTTATGAATAATATACAGGAACTAAACTTAAAACAAATTGATAAAAAAATTAATAAAGCATATCTTTTAAATGGAAATAAAGTATTCTTCAGTCAGGAAAATGAAAAAACCTTTGTGAAAATATCCGAAGAAGAATCGAATAAAACAGATGTGGTTGTTGTTCTGGAATTACAAAACGCCAATAGCCAACAGCCAACAGCCAACAGCTAACAGCCAACAGCCAACAGCCAATAGCCAACAGCCAACAGCTAACAGCCAACAAAATGGAAGAAATAAATTTAATACTAAATAAATTTTACGGAATAAAAGGCAATATCAAAGCCCTTGTAGGAGGTTATGATGACAAAAATTTTCTTATAGAATCTGATTCCGGGGAAAAATTTATTTTGAAACTTTCCAAAATCAGCAAGGGGCGCGAAATAATAAATGCACATAACGAAGTTCTTCAATATCTTAATGATAATAATTCCAGAAAGGTTTCATTTCCTCTTCCCATAAAATCGCTCAACAACGAGCTAATTAATGAGCATAAACTGGAGAATGATGAAAATGTACTGGTAAGAATGCTTAGTTTCATTGATGGAACATTTTTAAGTAAAACTGACATAACAAGAAATCTTCTTTTCGATTTTGGCAGTTTTCTTGGATATATGGATAATCTACTAAAAAAGCTTGATTTCAAATATGTTAACACGCCCCATTTCGAATGGGATCTTCAAAATTTTTCTGAAATTGAAAATCTTACTCACCATATCCAATCGCCTGAAGACAGAAGTCTGATACAATATTATTTCATTCAGTTCAGAACATTTATTGAACCACTATTAAAAAAACTTGATAAAAGTATAATTCATAACGATGCCAACGATCTTAATATACTGACAAACAATCATAAAATTTGTGGAATTATTGATTTTGGTGATATGGTTTATTCTCAGACAATTAATGAGCTTGCCATAGGAATAACTTATGCAGTTATAGATTCGGATAAACCAATAGATGATGCCGTTGAAATTATCAGAGGATATAATTCTGAAATTCCTCTACGGGATGTTGAAATGGAAATATTATATTATTTGATTTGTGCCAGATTAAGTGCCAGCATTACTTTATCAACATATACAAGAAACATTGATCCGGATAATGAATACATCAGTATAAGTGAAAAGCCTGCCTGGGCTCTTCTAAGAAAACTTATTCAGATTAACCCTTTATTTGCCGAAAATAAATTCAAAAATGCATGTGGATTATTTATAAAACCAAGAAGAGATATAGAAAAGTTATTATCCAAACGTTTTAATCATATAAGTAAAGGACTGAGTATTAGCTATTCTGAACCAATCAAAATGTTTAAAGCAGCATTTCAATATATGTACGATGAAGATGGGAAAACATATCTCGACTGTGCAAATAACATTTGTCATGTAGGCCATTGTCACCCGAAAGTTGTTAAGGCAGCACAAAAACAAATCGCTACTCTAAACACAAACACACGATATATTTATGACCAGTTAAACGAATATACAAGTGCTCTTTGTTCTACTTTTCCTTCTCCCCTGAATAAAGTTTTTTTGGTTAATTCCGGTAGTGCTGCAACAGATCTTGCACTTCGTCTGGCAAAAACATATACAAATAATAATGAAATAATTGCTGTTAAACATGGCTATCATGGAAATACAATATCTGCTATAAATGTAAGCCATTATAAGTATGGTGGTAAAGGCGGAAAAGGTAAAGCTTCTTATGTTCATGAGGTTGATATACCTGACACATACAGAGGTAAATACAGGGCTGATGACAAGGATGCCGGACTTAAATATTCTGAAGAGATCAAAGAAATAACTGAAAATAAAAACAACAAAATTGCAGCATTTATTTGTGAGTCAATAATAGGTTGTGGAGGGCAAGTAATGCTTCCTGAATTATACCTCTCAAATGTTTATAAAAGTGTTAGAAATGCCGGTGGACTGAACATTTCTGATGAAGTTCAGGTAGGTTTTGGCAGAGTTGGCACTCATATGTGGGGTTTCGAAATGTATGATGTAATACCGGATATTGTAATTCTTGGAAAACCAATTGGCAACGGGCATCCATTAGCTGCAGTAGTTACAACAAATGAAATTGCTGCTTCCTTTGATAATGGCATGGAGTTTTTTAGCTCATTCGGAGGCAATCCTGTTTCATGCATTATCGGGAAAACTGTATTGGATGTTATTGAAGAAGAAAAGCTTCAAAAAAATGCTTTGGAAACAGGTACTTTCCTGATAAATTCATTAAAAAATCTTCAGCACAAACATAAAATAATTGGAGATGTAAGAGGAAGTGGATTATTTCTTGGTATTGAACTTGTTAAAAACCGGGAAAGTCTTGAGCCTTCTGCTACCGAAACCTCACATATTATCGACCTTATGAAAGAAAGAGGAATTCTTCTAGGAATAGACGGGCCATATCATAATGTAATTAAATTTAAACCTCCAATGGTATTTAATATGGCTAACGCCGTAAATTTTATTTCAATCTTCGATGAAATTCTTGAAACGATAACAAACTAAGGCCTTTTTCCTTTTGGAAAGCCAACAATTATTTTTACCTTTAAAAGGAGAATTAACTCTTTATTTCAAGCTTTTATTCATTATTAATTTATATACCTGGTTTTCATTTATTTTTATCAAATATCATTAATTAAATAATATGGATTTTTCAATTTTAAATTTGGAGATTGAGTCTGGTATTGGCTTATTGACAATATCAAGACCTAAAGCATTGAATGCTCTTAATTCACTCTTTTTCATAGAATTAGATCAAATTATATCTGCAGTTGAAAAGAGAAATGACATAAAAGTTTTAATAATAACTGGTGAAGGAAAAGCATTTGTTGCAGGGGCAGATATTGTTGAAATGCAGGGAATGACAAAAAAAGAAAGTTTTGAATTTTCGCAAATGGGGCAAAAAACATTCGAAAAATTAGAAAACTTAAGTATTCCGGTTATTGGCGCTGTAAATGGTTTTGCATTGGGAGGGGGGCTTGAACTGGCCCTGGCATGTGATTTCAGAATAGCAAATACATATGCAAAATTCGGATTTCCCGAAGTTTCTCTCGGGCTTATTCCGGGATATGCCGGCACTCAACGCTTATCAAGACTAATTGGACAGGGTAATGCTCTTTATCTTCAAATGACAGCTAGCATGATTCCAGCTGATGAAGCATTAAGATTAGGTATAGTACAAAAAGTCTGTGAACCGGAAGAACTTCTTCCCCAGGCAAATAAACTTGCAGGCAAGATAATCGCTTGTGGGCCTAATGCCGTAAAAAAAGTAAAAAGAGTTGTTCTTGATGGCTTAAATAAGAATTTTAGTGATGGATGCATGTTGGAATCAAATGAATTCAGCAACTTATTCGAATCTGACGGTATTGAAGGAATGAAGGCCTTTATTGAAAAGAGAAAACCTAACTGGTAGTATAGTGACGAGTGACAAGTGACGAGTGACGAGTGACAAAATATTCAAGATTAAAAATACAAATTATGAATTATGTAGATAAATTAAGTAATGTTACTGTTCTGGGTGCAGGAGGAAAGATGGGTAGTGGAATAGTATTGTTAACTGCACTTGAAATGGCAAGGCTTAAATTTTTGCCTGAGAATAAAAACAAATGTTTTGTGTTAAATGCTATGGATATCTCTCCCCAGAATCTTGAAGGATTATGGGAATATTTAAGAACACAGATAACCAAGGTTGCAGAAAAGTCGGCTGTTCAATTACGTGAACAATATAGAGATAATCCCTCTCTTGTGGAGAATTATGATATTATCGACCAATACGTAAAGGATGTTATCAGTGTGGTCAGACCCGTTTCAAGATTGGAAGCCTCATATGATTCAAAACTGATATTTGAAGCAATAAGTGAAAACCCTGAGCTTAAGGTAAAGATTCTAAGTGAAATATGGAATAATAATAATAATTCACCTTATTTTTTCACAAACACATCGTCTGTGCCAATTGGTGAATTAAATAAAAATGCAGGATTAGAAGGCCATATACTTGGTTTTCATTTCTACAATCCTCCTGCTGTACAACGACTTGTAGAACTTATAATTTCTGATGACACAAAAGATGAAGTAGCAAATTTTGCAAAAGAATATGCCAGGAATCTTAGAAAAACAGTTGTTTATTCAAACGACTTTGCAGGCTTTGTTGGTAATGGCCATTTTATGAGAGATCTTCTGTATGGAATAAAAGAAGCAGAAAGAATTTCAGAAGAAATACCATTTTATGAAGCTGTTTATGCAATCGATAAAATCACCAGAGATTATTTGATCAGACCTATGGGTATTTTCCAGTTAATCGATTATGTTGGCATTGATGTTTGCCAATTCATTCTTCAGGTAATGAAACCTCGCCTGGGTGAAGATGATTTGCATAATGCCATTCTTGATAAATACAAAGAATCAGGAATACTTGGTGGGCAAAATCCTGACGGTTCCCAAAAGGATGGATTTCTGCAGTATAAAAAAGGAAGACCAACAGGGATATACGACCCTGATTCTAAGCAATATAAAAACATTGAAGATTTCAGCAAAAAAATTGACACACAATTAGGTGATATTCCTGATTCATGGAAACCCTGGAAAGCAATAATTGCCAATCCTGACAAAAGTTATATTCTTGATAAATACTTTTCTGAGCTTAAAACAATTTCCTCCCAGGGTGGCGAATTGGCCAGAAACTATTTGCTAAAATCTAAAGAAATTGGACTTAAGCTTGTTGCAGATAAAATCGCTAAAACAGAGGATGATGTTAATACTGTTATGTTAACAGGTTTTTATCATTCATACGGGCCAATAAACAATTATTAAAGCTAAAAAAAGATATTATTATGATGAATAAAAAATTATATATAACAGCAGGGTATAATACTATTTCTTTAGGCTCAGGCCGTCGTGAATTTCATCCAAAAAAGCCAAGGCCGGGAATAGAAGAATATATAAAAGAAGCAGGCCAGGCTACATTAGAGAAAATTGGCGGTGGAAAAAATGTTGACGAGTGTGTGATCGGCAATTTTATGGCCTCCAGATTTGTTAAACAGGCACATCTCGGAGCATTTTTCCCATTAATAGATAAAGACCTTAAAAATAAACCCGCCACCAGAGTCGAAGGGGCTTGTGCCTCAGGAGGATTAGCGCTTATGACAGGTATCAAATCGGTTCTTGCCGATACGGCTGATGTTGTCCTTGTATTGGGTGCGGAAGTTCAGAATTCCGTAAAAGCTATTTATGGCGCAGATATTCTTGCAGGAGCAGGATGGTTCAAAAAAAGAAAAGAAGGTGATTCATATTTTTTCCCTGGTGAATTCAGCGATAGATCGGGAGCATATATAGAAAAATATGGAAAGGAAAAATCGCGTGAAGGATTTGCCAAATGGTATAGTAATGCTATAGAAAATGCACGCCTCTGCCCTACCGCTCAGGAATATCATAATAATGTTGAAAATCTTATTAGTGTTGGTAAAGCAGAACCAACACCTAAATCGTTCACCAAGCACCTTAATGTATTTGACTGTTCAAAAGTTTCTGACGGTGCATCATCAATTATTATTCTTTCTGAAGAAGGACTGAAAAGAACAAAAACAGATAAAAAGGATTGTGTAGAAATTGTTGGATGGGGACATATGGTTGATGACATAACTAAAGAACCCGAAGAACTTACCAGGCTATCAACAATTGAAAAAGCGGCAAAAAAAGCACTTACAAATGCAAATATATCTGTTAAAGATCTTGCTACTATTGAATTGCATGACTGTTTTACTGTTGCAGGAATACTGACAATTGAAGCTCTTGGTTTTGCAAAACCCGGAGAAGGAGCAGAATTTGTCGCTAAAGGAAATACTGCAAGGGATGGAATTATTCCGGTTAACACAACAGGTGGATTGATTGGATGGGGCCATCCAACTGGTGCAACAGGAGTACATCAGGCAGTAACTATTTGGGAACAATTAACTGGAAAAGCAGGAGAAGCACAAATTAATATTCCGGAAAATAAACCATATGGTCTTAGCATTAATATGGGAGGCAATGACAAAACCGTCGTTGCAATTGTTTATAAAAAGTAGTACAGGGTCACAGGGCGCTGTGACCACAAATAAAAATGTCTGCAAAAAATAATTAGAAGGTCACGGCACGCCGTACCCATATATAAATATATAAATATAAAACTATGGATTTTAATTTCACAGAAGAGCAATTAATGATAAGACAAGCCGCCAGAGATTATGCTCAGCGGGAACTAATTAAAGACGTTATTGAAAGAGATACTAAAGCTGAATATCCTACAGAACATGTAAAAAACATGAGAGATCTTGGCTTTCTTGGTATGACAGTTAGTCCTGAATATGATGGTGGCGGAATGGATACGGTTTCATATGTTCTGGCACTTGAAGAATTATCAAAAGTAGATTCATCTATTGGTGTAATTGTTTCAGTAAATAATTCTCTTGTTTGTTACGAATTGGAAGAATTCGGAACAGAAGAACAAAAAGAAAAATTTCTTAAACCACTGGCCAGAGGTGATAAAATTGGAGCATTTCTTTTATCAGAGCCTGAGGCCGGATCGGATGCTACATCACAAAGAACTACTGCTATTGATAAAGGTGATCACTATCTCGTTAATGGAGTAAAAAACTGGATAACAAATGGGAATTCAGCTTCAACATATATTTTAATAGCACAAACCAATAAGGAAAAAGCACATCGCGGAATTAATGCTTTGATTGTTGACAGAAATTCACCAGGCATTTCACTTGGCCCTCACGAAGATAAAATGGGAATGCGAAGTTCGGACACTCATTCCGTAATGTTCACTGATGTGAAAGTTCCCAAAGAAAACAGGATTGGTGAGGATGGTTTTGGCTTTAAACTGGCAATGAAAACTCTTGATGGAGGTAGAATAGGAATTGCAGCTCAGGCATTAGGAATAGCATCTGGTGCATATGAGCTGGCACTTAAATATTCTAAAGAAAGAAAAGCTTTTGGAACAGAGATCATTAATCATCAGGCAATTGCATTCAAACTTGCAGATATGATTACTGAGATTGATGCTGCAAGATTTTTAATTTTACATTCTGCCTGGTTAAAAGATACCGGCCAACCTTATGGTATTGCAAGTGCAAAAGCAAAACTCTATGCTGCGGAAACTGCTATGAAGGTTACTACAGAAGCAGTACAAATTCATGGTGGATATGGATATGTTAAAGAATATCACGTTGAAAGGCTGATGAGAGATGCTAAACTAACACAGATATATGAAGGAACTTCTGAAATTCAAAAAGTAGTTATTTCAAGAGCCATATCAAGAGATTAATTTTATTTTTTAATCAAGATATTTACTGAGTGGAAAAATATAAACCAAAAAATCATATAAGAATAGTTACGGCAACCTCATTATTTGATGGTCATGATGTAGCCATCAATATAATGAGAAGAATAATTCAATCGACCGGAGGTGAAGTAATTCATCTTGGCCATAATATTTCTGCAAAGGAAATTGTTGAATGTGCTATCGAGGAAGATGCCCAGGCCATTGCTGTAACATCATATCAGGGCGGACATATGGAATTCTTTAAATATATGTTTGACCTTCTGAAAGAAAATAACTCGGGACACATTAAAATATTCGGTGGTGGCGGTGGTGTAATATTACCGGAAGAAATAAAGGAACTTCATGATTATGGTATCTCAAAGATATATACACCTGACGATGGAAGAAAATTGGGACTGCAGGGTATGATTAGTGAACTGATGATGATGACAGATTTTCCAACAGGTAATGAAATGGTAAATATTGATGATATTATAAATAATGATATTCCATCAATTGCGAAATTTATTTCCACTGTCGAAAATTTTCCTGCAACTGCCTTGGAAAACCTGAAAAAGATCAATAAAATCTCAGCAGATTCCAATACTGTCATATTCGGTATTACAGGCACAGGAGGATCTGGAAAATCTACTTTAGTTGATGAACTTATCAGAAGGTTTATTACAGAATTTGATAATATAAGAATTGGTATAATTTCTATTGATCCGACCAAAAGAAAAACTGGAGGAGCATTGCTTGGCGACAGAATTAGAATGAACTCGATTTCATCAAAGCAGGTTTACATGCGCTCAATGGCAACTCGTAAAATAAATCAATCAATATCAGAGAATTTAAACGACTGCTGTAACATTCTTAAAGCTGCAGGATACGATCTGATATTTATCGAAACATCGGGTATAGGACAATCAGGAACAGAAATTGTTGACTACAGCGATGTTTATATGTATGTTATGACACCGGAATTTGGCGCAGAAACTCAGCTTGAAAAAATAGACATGCTCGATTTTGCTGATATTGTGGCAGTTAACAAATTTGATAAAAGAGGTGCTGATGATTCCCTGAGAGCAGTAAAAAAACAGTTTCAGAGAAATCATTCACTATGGGAAGAAGATACCGAAAATATGCCTGTTTATGGATCTATTGCCTCTCAATTTAATAATACAGGTGTAAATATTCTTTATGAGGCTTTAAAGAAGACTATTAACAAAAAAACCGGAAAAAATTATTCTCTTAATTATAATTTTTCGGAATCTGCATTAGGATGCGATCATATTATTCCGGGCAACAAAGTCAGATACCTTTCCGAAATATCAGAAACTGTTAGAAATTATAATAAGGATGCTGAAGAGCAAGCATTAATTGCTGATAAACTTCATGGCATTAATCAAACAATTACAGGACTTGGTAAGGTTACAAAAGACATAAATCAACTTCAGAAAGAAACTGAAAAACAATTAAGCGATTCAAATAAAAAAATTCTGGATAATTGGGAAGAGAAGAAAAACCGTTATTCTGAAGATTATTATAAATTTAAGGTAAGAGATAATGAATTTTCTATTGAAACTAAAATAGAAACCTTATCCCATCTGAAATTATCAAAAGTTTCCCTTCCAAAATATAAAGGATGGGGTGATATCCTAAAATGGAACCTGAAAGAAAATGTTCCCGGCGAATTTCCTTTTGCTGCCGGTGTTTTTCCTTTCAAAAGGGAAAATGAAGATCCCACAAGAATGTTTGCAGGTGAAGGAGGGCCTGAAAGAACAAATAAACGATTCCATTATTTGTCGCAAGGACAAAAAACCAAACGACTTTCTACTGCCTATGACTCTGTAACATTATACGGTGCTGATCCTGATATCAGGCCTGATATTTATGGAAAAATAGGTAATTCCGGTGTTTCTGTTTCATGCCTCGACGATTCTAAAAAGTTATATTCCGGTATAGACCTTGTCAATCCTCTTAGCTCGGTTTCAATGACAATAAACGGGCCCGGGCCAATAATGGTAGGATATTTTATGAATACTGCCATAGATCAGCAATGTGAAAAATACATCAGGAAACATGGGCTAGAGGCAGAGGTTAACAAAAAGATTAATTCCATATTTAAAAAGAAAGGTATAGAAAGGCCTGTATATCAAGGCAAACTTCCTAAAGGTAATGATGGACTGGGCTTAATGCTTCTTGGAATCACAGGCGATCAGGTACTTCCAATTGATGTATATGAGAAAATTAAAAAAGAAACGATTTCTGTTGTAAGAGGAACTGTGCAGGCAGATATTTTGAAAGAAGATCAGGCACAAAACACATGCATATTTTCCATAGATTTCTCACTCAAAATTATGGGTGATGTTCAGGAATATTTTGTGAATAATAATGTAAGAAACTTTTATTCTGTTTCTATTTCTGGATATCATATTGCAGAAGCAGGCGCAAATCCTATTACCCAACTAGCTTTCACACTGTCTAATGGTTTTACTTTTGTTGAATATTACCTTGCCAGAGGAATGGATATAAATTCGTTTGCTCCTAACCTGTCATTTTTCTTTTCCAACGGACTTGATCCGGAATATACCGTTATTGGCCGTGTGGCCCGGTTGATATGGGCAAAAGCTATGAAATACAAGTATAATGCTAATTCCCGATCGCAAAAACTTAAATATCATATTCAAACTTCCGGTAGATCACTTCATGCACAGGAAATAGAATTCAATGATATCAGAACCACACTACAGGCACTGGGAGCAGTATACGATAATTGTAATTCTCTTCATACTAATGCATATGATGAGGCTATTACAACACCCACTGAAGAATCTGTGAGAAGAGCTCTTGCTATACAAATGATTATTAATAATGAATACGGACTTGCAAAAAATCAGAATCCTCTTCAGGGATCATTCATTATTGAAGAACTTACTGATCTGGTTGAAGAGGCTGTTCTGTCAGAATTCGACCGGCTTACAGACAGGGGCGGAGTTTTGGGGGCCATGGAAACCATGTATCAGAGAAGTAAAATACAGGAAGAATCGATGTATTATGAGAATCTAAAACTAACAGGCAAATTACCTATTATGGGAGTTAATACATTCCTGTCGTCTGATGGTTCTCCTACTATTCTGCCCAACGAAGTTATCAGATCGACTGATAAAGAAAAGAAATACCAGGTTTTAATGCTTGGCAGGCTTCATAAACTTAATGAACACATTTCCGATAATCTTATTAAAGAACTGAAAGAAGCTGCAATTAAAGGAGAAAATGTTTTTGAAAAGTTGCTTGAGATTACAAAATATTGCAGCATAGGACAGATATCAAATGCTTTGTATGATGTAGGAGGGCAATATAGACGAAATATGTAAATTAGAATGGGATAAATTGGTTAAGTGGTTAAGTGGTTGAGTGGTTAAGCATTTATATCAGAGAAAAAGAAAGAAAAGAAACTGGGCTTTGGCCCCCAAAATATAATGTTAAATTAAGCACCAAAATGAAGAAAAAACTTTTGTTAGTTATTATTTTGGTTTCGGTTTTGTTTACTTATTGTAATAAACCACAAATAGCCAGCGATGAATTGTTTTCTTCAAAACAACTAAGAAAAGATCTTAGATTATTAAAAAAGTATCTTGTTAATAACCACCCCGATCTTTATTATTACACTGATAAAAACAGCTTTAATTCTAATTTCAAAAAAGTACACGATTTATTTGCTGAAAAAATGACAGGTATGGATTTTTTTAGAATCACCACCAGCCTTGTCACTGATGTTAAATGCGCCCATACAAGACTTCTTCCTTCCAAAGGTTTTATTAATGATATAAATAATTATGTAAAATGTTTGCCATTCAGAATGAAATTCTTTAATAAAAGAGCATATGTTTATAAAAACTATTTTGATATCAATACTATAGAAGAATGCTCTGAAATAATTGAAATCAATGGAATAAAACCGGAAGAAATATATGATAATTTAGCGTCAATGTCGTCAAGAGACGGCAACACAAAAACATCAGTTCAGAATCAGATTAACAGTCAGGTAGTAAATCATTTATTAAGCAATCAAATGACCGACAGCTTATTTTATATAAGTTTTATAGCACCGGAGCAATCTGAAACACAAAATGTATCTCTCAAACCTCATACTTATAGAGAAGTATTATCTGAATACTGGGAAGGATTATCAGAGAGCGAGAAGGCAAGATTCAGGTACGAAATAATAGATAATAATATTGCCTATATGAAAGTTGGTTCCTTCACTGATGATGAAGATGGAGAATCTTCATCATTTTTAAAAGAATCATTCAGAAAAACAAGAAATAATAATATTAGTAATTTAATAATTGACCTACGTGGAAATTCAGGTGGAGATCCGGAAAGAGCGATTGACCTTCTATCCTATCTTACTGACAAAGAGATAGTTTATTTTGCAAAAGGGAGTTATGGTTATCCTGGTCTGAAAAGGCCTTTTAAGCCCCATAAAAACTATTACAAAAGCAATGTGTATTTTTTAATAGATGGTGGCTGTGTTTCTACCACTGGACATTTTTGTTCTATTGCCAAATATCATAAGCTTGGCCATTTTATAGGAGAAGAAACATGTGCAACTTATTTCTGCAATGATAATTCAGTTGAAAAAACTCTTCCAAATACAAAAATGCGCTTAAGAGTTGCAAGATCAAGTTTTTTCACAGCAGTAGAAGGTTTTGAAAAAGGCAGGGGAATAATACCCGACCATAATATTGAATATACACTTGAGGATATATTAACTGATAATGATAAAACACTTAATTACACCATAAAACATATCAAAGAAAATCTATAAAACTTTAATCCTAATTATTAAAAATGAAGTTACGACTTTTAAAAACTATTCCTGTTCTTATACTATTTGTACTAATTACTGGTTGCAAAATATTCTCTCCCGCTATTACAAATACCAAATGGGAAAAACCATTTACTTTTATACAAATGACAGATCCACAATTTGGTATGGAGTCGAAAAACAAAAATTTCATTCTTGAAACAGAATTATTTGAGAAGGCAATAACCTCTGCCAACAAAATCAATCCTTCTTTTGTGGTTGTTAGCGGAGATCTGGTAAACAAAGAAAACGAAAGCAAACAAATTGCAGAGTATTTCAGAATATCAACAAAACTTAATAAAAGTATACCATTATATAATATTCCTGGAAATCACGATGTATATAAGGACCCTACTACAGAAACAATAAATAATTATAAAAGAAAATTTGGTAAAGATTATTACACATTCATAAAGGGCGGCTGTTTCTTCATATGTTTAAACAGCACAATATTTCAGAACCCTGAGCAATGTATAGAAGAAAGAGACAAACAATTTAAATGGCTGGAAAAGACTCTAAAACGTTCAAAAGATTATCATCACACTTTTATTGTTATGCATCATCCATTATTTCTTGAAGAGTATGATGAACCAGATCAGTATTTTAATATGCCAACAGAAATAAGAATGAAATATCTAAAACTTTTCAAAAAATTTAATATTAAAGCGATATTTGCCGGGCATTATCACCAGAACAGTTATGGCAAATACGAAAATATGGAAATGATAACATGCTGTTCCGTTGGTAAACCATTTGCCGATGATCCCAGTGGTTTTAATATCGTAAAAGTATTCAAAGACAGAATTGAATTTGAATATCGCGGATTAGAATAGATTTCTAAAATCAAAAATCTCTAATCACTATTCATAATTCTCGCAAAAGTTTACTTTTGTGAGTAGACCTTAAAAACAGGAAAAACAACTTCTTTCTTTTCTATACCTTTTTTTATAAGATAATCGTCGAAATAATTCCAAACAACCAGTCCGTCATCAGCCTCAGGTTCCAGCAAATAAAAAATCAGGTATGCATATGGTTGAGCCATATCTACATAATATGATCCGGCAGGAATTCTTTTCGTTTTTGAATTAAATTCGCCTTTAATGGATGCCATAAGATGATTTTGATATTCTCTTTCTGCTTGTTTAAATTCGCTAACAGTGAATTCTTCTCCAAGAAATGCTTTTCTTTTCTCAAGAATATCAACAACAACACCATGTTGAATAAGCTTCTCTGCAACATTCTTTAATTCAGCAGGAAACACGTATGCCATAGGTACAGTAGCCAGTTTAGATGGTTCTGATTTCTGCATAAGTTTAACATCCTTTACAAGAACCTTATTCCCGTTTGAACGCTGACGCGTTCTTCCATTATCATCGGTATATTCTTCCATCTCGTATGCCAGAATATTAACCGGCTCACCTAATTGAACAGTTTTGAAATTAACACCTTTTTGCATTGTTCCGGCACCTTCTTTTACCTGATCCACAATTTCATTATTAACTTTTTGAAGCAAATCAATAATTTCTCTTGAATGACTATCAGTATACTCAAGAACAGAGGTCAGAAAAACAACATTTGATAATATTCTTCTTTCGAATCTGTCGTGAGCAAATGTTTCAACCAGAATTGAAAGTCTGTTTTTCAAAGCAACACTATTGGTTATAAACCTCGGTTGAGATGGGGCTCCGCTAAAAGTTGTTGGTGGAAATCCTCTATAACCGCCATAAAAATACATATCAAGGCCGGATCTATCTTTCACCTTTTTTGTTACCACAGGAAATAGCGAATCTCTCATATAATAAGTTATATCATGATGGCCAACTGTGTGAGCTCCCGGAGCATAAGTTAGTGAATAACCATGCCATGTGCCATTTGTTGTATGCAAATCAATAAGCATTGCCGGATCATACTTGTTAAGAATATTCTTCAGCATTGCTTTTGTTTCAAGTCCCTCTGCCTTCAGTCCATCCCGGTTCAGATCAAGTCCTTCTCCAGTATATCTTTCACCGGTTTCAATTGGACTTCCCTCCTGTGAACGCCTGTTTCCTGGTTTCATTTTATCATTTCCATCAGGATTAAAATTTGGACAGAATAGAAGAATCTGGTTCTCAAGTAATCGTCTTTTCGGGCCAAAAGCTATCTCACGCATTAACTGAATAGATGCTTCTTTCCCTTCAACCTCTCCGGCATGTATATTAGCTTCCAGGTAAATAACCACTTTTCCTGATTTTTCAGCCTCTTCAGGTGAATTCACCATTGGATCAGCCATTATAACAAGAGGTATTTCTTTACCTTCGAAACTTTTACCAATAATTTCAAGCCTGGCGACATCTGAATGTTTAACCAATGCTTGAACAAAATTCATTACATCAATATGTTTTGATGTTTCTTCATAATTTGTTTTTTCGGCTTTTGAATAAAGTTCATCAGGCATATTAAATATTTGACTGTTAGCAACTTGCCTGACTGACAACAAGCTTACAATAATTAATAAAAGCCTTAATGTTTTTGCAAAGTTTTTCATTATCCTGTTTTAAAAATAATTATTGTTTAAGTTTTATAATTTCATTTCAAATATATTCCATTATGCAATACATTCCAATTTACAACACTACCAATGACTCATATTTTAACAACTATTAACTTTTAATTAATTGAAAAGGAAGAATTTCACCGGGTGTGGTTAAAATACCAGACTAAATACTGTTTCTTTATTCGGTATAGAGCTCACTGCAATAGTTGCATTGTGTAATCGAATTATTTGCCTTGACAGACTTAAACCAATACCAGAACCCTTGTCTTTTGTTGTATAAAATGGAATAAATATATCATCAATTATATTTGATGGAATCCCAACTCCATTATCCTTAACTGTTATTGTAATTCTGTTTTCGATATTCCTAAATGCATTCACTTCAACCTTGGCTTTATAAGATTTTCCCAGAGCCTGAAATGAATTATTAATCAAATTAATCAAAACCTTTTCCAATAAAATATAATCCGCTTCTATTTCAAGATTTAATGGCGAGATATTAAATTCTAAAACAATGTTATTCGAATTATGATCCTCTTTTAAAAAAGCTTGCAGTTTATCAAACAAATCCCGAATTAAGAATTTTTCAAAATTTGGTTGTGGCAAAGCTGTCAGACTTCTGTATTTTCCTAAGAAGTCAATTAATCCTTTACCTGTATTTTCAATGATGTCCAGACTATCAACTGTTTTAAGCAGTAATGTATCGTCTATTTTATCACTTTTCACAACAGATCCTGTATCTTTCCTGATAAAATATTTTTTGGTTGTATTTGCCAGAGAGGTTATCGGGCTTACAGAATTAGACATTTCATGTGTTAGTACTCTGATTAATTTTATCCATGAATCCAGTTCGTTTTGTTCCAGTTCTGTCCGGATATTTTGAATAGATAAAAGCTTAATAATCTCTTTTTCAGATTTAAATATGCTGAGTTTTAATGAAAGAAACAACACTGCCTGATTCGTTATTACCTTAACTAATTGTTGATTGTATGGTTTCAATTCAGAAATACACTTATTTAATTCCGGATAATATGTTTGTATTTCATGTATGTTACAGAGCCTCCTTATACCTAATAATTCCTTTGCAGCATTATTAAATATCTCTACATTTCCATCTATTGTAAATGAAATTAAACCCACACCAACATGTTCTACCAGGTTATTCAGGAATAAGCTTTGACTTGCGTTTCGTCTTCGCATTTCACCGATAGTATTATTAAGCTCTGTTAACGAAGAACTAAGTGAATCAAAAATCTTTTCATCTTTTTCATAAGAATAAACCAGTACAGAATCTTCATTACGAACGGAATTAAAAAAAAGTGCCAATTTACGATTGGTTTTATTCATATAATTTACCAAAAGATAAATTTGATATATAATGAGTGCTC
>JBHOTF010000046.1:0-17372 GCA_042584005.1 Bacteroidota bacterium | reverse complement strand
GACTGAGATTATCTAATTTATTTAATTCTCATTTGTTTAAGGACTTGCAGACAGAACCTAATATCCAAGTTGTATTAATTTCCTATAAAATGTATTGTTTCCCACATTTAGGTGCAAGATGTAAATCCCTCTTGGTAACTCTTCCATATCCAAATGATAAGAATGAGCTCCACCCATCAATTCAGTGTTTTTTTGGATTGCTTTTATTTGTTGCCCTGAGGAATTGACAATGTATATTGATACATTACAAGCCCGGTTTAAAGTAAATTTAAGCTTTGTTGCATCACTCAATGGATTCGGATAAATATCTATTTCCATATCAGAATTAAGGATCTCATTTGTTCCACTTATTGATGTGGAAAACCTGAGAATTCGTGTAGAAAATTTATGTTCTCCTACCCATAGATGATTGTTCTCAAATAACATAGATCCAGGCATAAACAGCCTGTTTTGTCCAATAGCCGGCTTGTTCCACTGTGAATTAGAACTCTGGCCCAATACAATCATTTTGCTTGTATCAGGTGCATCGTTAATATCCTCCCACAACAGAACATTGTGAAAACTTTGATTGGAAATTGCCAGAGAACCATTGAATGTAATAGCTTCTGAAGGCAAATTCAAGAATCCCGTACCGTCGATTGTTTTCCAGGGCTCAGTAACACCCAGGGAAATATCTGCCACCTTGTATATTAAAATGCTGGCAGGTATTTGTTGTCCTACACAGAGGTATGTGCCATCTGACGAAATACGGTTCAAAAAAACATCTCCTAAATCCAAAGAATAAATTGGGTTGACGGTGTTGTTAGCTGGAATTCCATTCCATATGTAGATTTTACCATTTCTATCTGCAAGATAAAAAAACTGATTATCAAGAGCCACTCCTTTCAAATCATTAAAAGTTGCTGACCCAATTGAACCACTAAAAGATTTAGAAGGGTTTTGTGTTAGATCGCCGGCATCCTCCCAGACACAAACCAGGTCTCTTCCAGCAGCAACAAATTTGTCATTATAGAGGACATTATCCCACGCGCCAAGATCATATGGTTCAGTTGAAATAATCTGATCTGCCAATTGTCCTGAATAAGTTGGAAAGTTATTGTACACATAAATTCGTATGTCGAAATCTGATGTAATAATCAAGCGTGTACCATCAGTGGCCAGACAGGAATTCTGTATAATACCTAAGGAGTCAAGTGTATTATTATTAAAATTGGAAACTCCAATAGCAAATTGCGGATCAGGTTCCAGATTTGTGGGTGGCTCATCATATACCAAAACGCTGTTACCATTATAATTACATATATAAATTTTCCCATTTGCCTCTACAACATCAACACCATCGCCATTGTCGTAACACATTGTAAATACCCTATGAACTGGTTCCTGAGAAGCATTGACAGGCATAGAATTCCAGATATATATTTGTCTTAGTCCGGATGCAATGAACTTACCATCTGTTAGGCTTGTCCCTTTAATCCATTCCTCCCTGTAAAAGTCATAAGTCTGATCTTCTGAGCTGGGATAAGAGTTCCAGAAAAATGTACCAGCTCTATTATCTACACCTGCATTGTGATCGCCAACAAAAAAATAGCTGGATCCATCAGTGGAAATATTACGGGGCGTACCAAAATCATCATGAGTTATTGTATAGTCGGGTTGTTGGTCATCCTCGGTTGGGAAAGTATTCCAAAACAAAATCGTTGAACCTTGAGTTGCTACTGCAGCCAGCCTTGTTCCATCCGTCCAAATACCCCATGGCCATTGCCAATTCATTGTAGTCCCTGTTGGTGAAATTGAAGGTAAATGAATTGAGATATCAGCAGCCTGTGCATTTGAAGTTGGGAAGCTGTTCCATAATAATAGGCGACCATTGTTTGTGTCTGCAATTGCCAGTTTTCCATTGGAGGCGACTGACACATTTCCAGGCCAGTTCATTCCACTTCTTGAAGTGCCAGGGTTATTAGTAGTAAAATTTTCCTGACCTAATACCAAATCTGGTGGAGTATTCCATGTTGTTGGGGCAATTTGCCATATAAGTACACGGTTGTTGAAACGATCACACATCAATAAATTTGATCCATTGCTGGCTAATCCAGATGGATGATTAAAAGACAATGGACCTCCGGTATTATTGAACCCAACCCCTGAAATCATGAGGTCTGCATTCTGGTTTGTAGTAAATGATGTGCTCTGGGCAAAAACACATCCAAGATTCAAGAAAATACTGATAATAATAAATAGTGTTTTCATATTACACCTCTTTTAGTTGTCAGTTTACATGTAGCTCTAAAACATGAGGAATTGATCCATTGCTGGCTAATATCCCCAGGTAAACATCCTATACAAATTTAGCAAATTCCCCTTCTTGTGTCCTGCCTCAACATACCTTTGGGCTTCAACTATCTGCGCTTACCAGAAGGGGAAACAGGAATCGCAAAAGCGGGATCAAACCAATAGGCAGATCCATCATATGCTGAGTTCTCTGTTAGATTGCGCGGATTCTTTCCATCAGCATCTATAACATAAATCTCCCTGTTGCCATCTCTTTCTGACATAAAAATAATTTTCTCACCAGAGGGAGACCATTCGGGGTCCCCATCCCACGAAGGATTGTTGGTCACTCTCCGTTGATTCTTCCCATTTGCATCCATAACATAGATTTCTCTATTCCCATCCCTTTCAGAATCAAATACAATTCTTTTACCGTCAAAAGACCAGGATGGATGCGCATCATAAGAGGGATTGTTTGATAGTCTGCGCAGATTTCCTCCCTCAATATCCATGACATAGATTTCCTGATTCCACTGGTTAAAATCCCGATTAGAGTCAAAGACAATCCATTGACCATTAGGAGAGCGCGATGGATGCAGGTCCCCTGCCGGATTATTAGTTAGATTACGTTGATTTTGTCCATCGGAATCCATGATGCAGATTTCGTAATTATAATCTCCACGGGAGGGATCAGGGTACATTACGAATACAATCCTCTGATCTGCATGAGACCATGATGGATGGTAGTTATCTGCGGAATTTCTCGTTAGATTTATTTGGTTGTTCCCATCAGAATCCATCTTGTATATTTGCCAGTCATCAGACCAATTATGAAATGCGATCCTTTGACCGTCCGGAGACCAAGCTATTCGATAATCTTCAACTTTATTGTTTGTCAATTTATGAAGATTACCTCCATCGAGATCCATAGTGTATATCTCAAAATCTCCATCCCTATCGGAGCAAAATGCGATCTGAGGTTGTTTGGGCACTTGCGCTATAACGTTCAGCAATAGCAAAATACCACTCAATAGTATTAAACATGTTAAGGTTATAAATATAAATTTTCGCATTACTTTCCTAATATTTTATTAATTAGTAACAAAAAAAACTGATTTTACCGGGCCCAGGCTAAATTGAAGGCTAGTAAGATCATATCCGTTTTTATGGATTGTGGTAGATGGGTATTTTTCTATAAGGCCGGAATGAGGATCCCACTTATTTAAGCTCATTTTTCCTCTCAGTAATACAGGTAAGTTTAATTCATTGTCGGATGAGTTTGCAAAGAAATAAATATCCTTTCCATCCATTTTTTTATGGATACATGACAGGTTTCCATTAGATAATTTATCATAATGCTCTATGCGAATATCCCAAATTTCTGATGCATCATTCATTATATTCCTGATGAGCTCAGCATTTGGAGCAGGTGTGAAAAATGATTTACCACCATTAACATTATTGTTTGTAAAATAGGATTTTGGGCCGATATCAATTATATTTTCCATCTGATCAAAAATCGAAATCTCAGGAATTGACACTTTATCTGTTTGTCCGGATAATATAACCACTCTCATTCCTGAAATATTTTGAGGCTCAAAAAAGACAGATTTATTTTTACCCTCATTTTTCCAAATACCTGTTTCTATCCATCCCTTTTCAGTTTGAACAAAGAGACGTAAAAAGAATGGTTGATCCTTATCCGCAGCAGACCATCCTTTTCCGAAGGAGTACTCAAGACTTTCTTCTCCGGTTATTTCAATATGACCGGTTTTTATTTCTTTGCCAAATTCAACCTCAATCCATTCATCTGCAGGATTGCCGCGTGAAGGTCTCCAAGAAGTTTCCTGATTTCCATCGATAGCATAAGCTGGCAAAAAGCCTCCTGTGTTCCAAATGCTTGATGCACTTACCCTGGAGAGCCCGGTCATATTTAGGGCTTCATCACCAAATATTTCCCTGGTTGCTGCCTGCACATCATTATCCAGTCCAAATTCAGCTGAAAACTCGGGAAGAACAGAAGTCGCGATCACAATCCCTCCATTTTCGTAAAATCTTTTGATCTTCTGCAGATTACTCCATTTAATTGTTTTCGATCCGGGCAGAATAATTATATTGTATTTAGAAAATTCACTGTTATTTTGCAGCTTTATATATGAGTTTTCAAGTATGCATTTTTCATCAAGTACTTCAGGATGTATAAAAGTATAATCCATTCTAATATCAAGGGCAAGCATTTCACCAATATCAAGGTAATCAGCTTCAGACGATGTTTTACCTCCCAATCCAGGGTCTCCCGGTTTGAAAGAATAAGCTGCCTGGAGTGAAGCTATAGGATATAATACAGCAATATCTGCAATATGCTGTCCTCCTTGCATTATAAGCTGCAACCTGCCAATATATTTATTATAATTATCAAAGTACTGACTGTATTTAGCACTTGTTGGAGACAGGTCAGGAGGAATATCTATTTTCTTATCATACCAGACTGCATGGGGCTCCATTAGGTTTATTCCTTTAGCAAATTGATCCATAGCCTCTTTGAAGAGATTTTCAGGAGGCATATTTCTGATAGCACCGTAAGTTTCAGATGCAACAAGTGGCCTGTCATAATTTAAAGCAGCTGAGCTTACCACTTTATATATTTTTGATGCCCTTCCATAATGAGCTATCTGATCTACACCCGGTATATCCTGGTATTTAAATGATTTGATAAGATCTCCACAAATACTCACCGGATTAAGTACTTCTTCCTGGTCAACATGTCCGGTAAGTTGAATATTGTGCTCATTACACCATCGATTAATGGTTCCTGCAAATCCAGAAGCGAAAAGTTCAGCACGAAATCCATAAAGCATATTCCTTGCTGCCATGGTTTTTTTACCGATATTATACCACAAGGCTGGATAATATTCCACCGGGCTGAATCCGTATTCCTCCATAAATCTATTATTGTAAGATCCTGTCCAGGTCCTGCCCTCTTCTACCCAGCGCATGCAAGGTTCATCATAAAATGCAAAATCGATGGTTGTTCCAAAATGCTCTGGAAAAGCATTATAGAATTTGTCATAAGTTAGCTCTATGAATCTTTCTACTGCTGAAGGGTCCAGGTAGTCAACATGATTTCTACCGGTTGAATTATCTGAATTAAGAAGGAATATCATTACCCTCCACTCACCTTCAGGCAAGCTGGCATTAAGAATGTTTTCTTTCATATTTTCCGACAGGTCGATACGTTCAAGACTCGATAATTCCATTGCAACAGCTCCCATAAAATGACCGAAAGTGAGAGTTTGACTGAATACTCCCGGTCCTTTAAATAAATACTCTTCCTTATCTAGTCTTTTACTTACAGCTTCCGGATAATCTTTCATAAGGTTTCCGCCGGCCATGCCACTAGGAAAATAAAACTCATCATAAAGACACATTTTCATATCCAGGCTATCAGCTACCTCCAAAGCATATTTATATTGTTCAAGAAAACCAAGGCTCATATATCCAGGAGACATTCCATAAGAAGGAACAATTCCAAGTCCATAGTATCCATTCTCTTTTGCTTTAGTCATAACCCTGAGGGTCTGGGTCTTGCTTAAGTTAGTATTCCAGAACCATAAAGGTCTTGATTTATATCGTAAAGGAGGATCTGGGAAGTCCTTTCTTGCCACAGTCATAGACCTGTTGATATGCACACCTTTATGTGTTATTGTGCTATTTCGGCTACAACTGGAGGTAAATATTATAAAGGACATGAAAATAATAAAAAATAATAAATTCTTGATTTTTCTCATCGTTTTATTGTTATTTAATTTAACCCATTGTACTAATTATAAGCTTAGTTGTTTAAAATTACACATTTTTTGTATTCGTTCCATCTTTTCTTTTTGTTTCCTTTACGATGTTTACCTTTCGGTTTCCAATGCTCAACCATTTTCGGAATCATATGCTCAGTTTACTCCGGAGAAAGGTGCTCCGGTAGTCGGCAGTCTGGATTATGAACATTATATGGCCATTGATAGATTAATCATAGGCTTTTGCATTATTATTGTTAAATTTATAATAAAATTACAATTGCCATGAATACAAAATCTATTACACTGGTTATCTTACTCTTAGTATTTAGCACCTATACTGCGAAAACCCAGTTAAGCACCTCTACTATGTATGATTCACTTCATTATTCAACCTTCATTGGAGGTGAAGGCCTGGAAGAAGCCTGGCCATTTCCATCCATCATTTATCAACCGGATGGAAGTATTTATCTGGCTGGGCTGACCAAATCTTCGGATTTTTTAGCTACCACTGCAATAATCAATCAATTTGAACCAGGTGAATTTAACCTATTCGTTATTCATTTCATGCCAGATTCCAGAGGGATAATTTCCGGAGCTATACTTGGTCCAGTGGATACATTCCGGAGTGCGGTATTGACGCTGGATAATAGCGGGAATATATTGGTTGGTGGATTTACGAAGTCACCAAACTTTGAACTGATTGGCAGTGGGTATCAGTCTGCTTATGCAGGAGGTACTGATGCCATTATTATTAAGCTCAATCCGGAACTAGATCAGATAATTAAACAGACTTATTTCGGTGGGTCCGGTAATGATGAACTTTACTCGATTCGTATCATCGGAACTTCTCTCTATATGAGTGGAACCACTCTTTCAAATAACCTTCCAGTCCATAATACCGCTTTCCAATCCACCTTTGCCGGGACAATCACTGGTGAAACTGATCTGTGGATAGCCTATTTTGACCAGAACCTCAACATTCTACTTGGTTGTACTTACCTTGGAGGAGCCGGCCTTGAGGCCGGATACCTTTGTCAATCAGGAGAATCGGTACTAATTTCAGGCTTTACCGGATCATCAAGCTATCCGGTAACCAATGGAGCATATGATACCAGCTTCAACGGCTTTTTGGACATTATGGTGACTCGTTTATCAGATGATCTCAGCACACTTGAAGCTTCAACCTTTATCGGAGGAGGAGGAGGGGACTTTTCATACGATTGTACAATTGACGCTGAGTCAAATGTTTATCTGACCGGACACGGAGCTCCTGGTTTTCCAGTAACTGCAGGTGCCTATGACAGAACCTATAATGGCGGACCAGAAGGATACGATGATGTGGTTGTCGCAAAATTGAACCCTAACTTATCAGCCCTTGAAGCTGCCACTTTTATCGGTGGTAATCAGTTTGAAAACGGAATAAAGATACTGATTGATCCTGAAGACAACATCCTGGTGGGAGGATTTACTTACTCAGCCAATTATCCAACTGCACGAAATGGATGGGACCTAACTCACGGTGGTGGTGCTGACTTGTTCATTACTACCCTCAATCCGAGTCTGTCCGATCTGGTTTTTTCCAGTTTTCTGGGTGGTAGTGGAGATGATCGTGAAATGACCATGTTGATAACCCCGGAGGAGAATCTTATTGTTGCTTCAGAAACTACATCCTCTGATCTCGAAATTACCACTGGCTCTATTAGTAGTTCCTTAGGGGGTACAGCAGATTTATGCCTGTTTATTTTCGGTGAGAACACCAACATTAGCTCTGTCGATCAAGACCCACATACTGGTAATTCTGTGGAATTCAAATTCTATAATAATACTCTGCATTATTCATTCTGGATTGATGAACCACAATCCATTAGCTTTGAACTCATGGATCTACAAGGCAAAAGAATACTAGAACTTCAAGAGTTCATTGACCAGGCTGGTGATATAAAAAGGATGGTTTCTTTAACGAAACAGTGGACAGGGCATACGCCTGGTGTTTTTATTGGGAGGGTTACCGGAGCCTATTTTGTGAATTCTATGAAACTATTCATTTATTAATCATTTTTATCATTCCAAGCAATGTATCAACCAAGATTTCTGGCTTTTTAGCATTTTTTATTTTTCTAATAATCCCTCGGCAACATTATTAACCGATTCGCAATAACCTAAAGATTTCAAGACTATTTTCCTATTTTTATCTATTAAATATACTGTAGGTGTTACATGCACACCATATTCTATTTTAATTGGGCTGTGATCTCCTTTCATATCAGATAACAATGGTGAAATTTTTCTATGTTAAATTTATAGCCAATGGAATAATTTTGTGGATATGGCGTCCTTCCCTTGAAAGAGAAACTATTATTAACAATAATTGAAGAATCTTTAGTGATTCCACTATGATCATTTACTAAATATACTTTTTGATTAAAGTTAAGAAATTTTCGAAAATCGGAAATAATGACAAATTTTCCTTGTTTGCTTATTTCAAATCATAAAATGTGCTAATTCATCGGTGCATTTATTAAATTACCAGTATTAATATTTGATTCTGTAATAAATACTCAGCTATGATTCTTTAATGTTAAATGCTTGTATAACATTGCCATGACGAACATACAATTTACCATTATTTATTACTGGATGGGCAAAATGTTCTTTGTCCCCCTTTTTTATTCTAAATTTACTTACGACTTTCATGTTTTTTGGGTCTTGTGTAATCAAGATAACTTCGCCCCTAAAGTTGTAATAATAAAGCATATCGTCTGCTCCAATTACAGCTCCATTGCCAACTTTTAATACTTTTTCGATTTCTCCTGTTTCTGCATTAATGCTTTTTAAACCTCTTTTGGCCGTTCCGCAACCATACAAATAATCACCTACTTTTACAATACCTCCCATGTAACCATCAAAATCTTTATTGCGCCAAATCTCTTTTATACTTTTTCCATCTTTTGCTAATTCTAATTTCACTCCTCCATTTCCTGCTCCTGTTGTTGCGTAATAAATAAATCCATCCTCGTAAATAATTGTATTACCATGCGCCTCGTCATCGCCGGGAACTCGTTTTGCCGGTTTTACATAATTCTGATTATGAACCCAGAGCAGTTCACCGGTTTTAGTATCGTGCCCCATAAGTTCGTATGCGGTGAAATTAACCAGCACATTCCGATCATATAGTTTGATAATTTGGGGTGAATTATATGCATTACGCTCACCCTTTCCTTTACTTAGCCATATTAAATCACCTGTAAAACGATTTAATGCCACAACATTGGTGTCTTTTCCGCCAGGAATACAAAATACTTTCTCATCTTCTATGATTAATGATTCTGAATATCCAAATAGAGGAAATGTTCCATGCAAATCATTAATCATATCAACCGACCATATTTTCTCGCCTGAGTTTCTGTTAAGGCAATTAACATTCCCCAATCCTGAGGTCATATATATAAAATCATTTACAATTGTTGGTGTTGAGTTTGAACCGCCATACTCTTTCACCCACTCTTTTCCAAAATCTTTTTTCCATAATAAATTGCCTTCTAAATCAAAGGCAAATAAATAAGTCAGATCATCGATTTCACCCAGAATGTACATTTTATCCGTTGTAAAAATGGGTGAACCATATCCATTACCGATGCCTTCATATTCCCAAACGAGTTCAGGTCCGTCTTTCGGCCATACTTTTAACAATTCTGTTTCGCAATAAATACCACTTCTGTTTTCACCACGCCACTCATAAACTTTTTGCTCCTGACCGGATGAACTTTCTCTTTGCAATTTATAAACTTTTTGCCCCTGTTCAGAAGAATTTTTGTTGCCTTCTTTAGCTAGATTTTGCTTTCTACTACAGGAATAATTGAAGATCAATAATAAAACTGCTAACAATCTTATGGATTTATTGTTTTTCATAATTATTTTAATTAAAAAATCATAAATATTTTTCAGCCCATTCACAGCTTCGCTCCCACAATCACAAATCATAACAGGTTTTTCTTATAAGTAACTAATTAATATACCGTCATTAAATTAATGAAAACTTAAATGACAATGTAATTTCTTTAAAGATGATTTATAAAAAAAAGAAAATCTTTGAAGAGAATATAGTATCTGTAGAATGCTCTATATATCGATAGAAGTTCTCACAGTTTATCTACCACTTTTTTCAAGCAGTTTACCCCATTTCTCCATTAATTCATAATTCAAATCAAGTGGAGGATTTGTCCCTTCAGGTAAAAACGGCTTATAAGCATGATCTAACGAATATTCATCAAATTCTTTCTTAATTTTCTCAAGTAGTTCAGGTTGTGTGAATACATCAATTGCTGTTGCCGCCATTACTTTTGCTCCTGTATTCAGACCTTTCCAGGCTGTAGTACCAAAAGTACATGAAACCTCCGACCAGTGATGCCCGATAACACCGGGAACTCCTCCCGGAAACCTGACTTTTGTTGTTGGAACTACAAGTGTTACATCACCAACATCAGAGGATCCGCCACCGGTGAATGATCCACTTGGAGCTTTTAATGAACTTACTTCAGCCGGCATACCCTTTTCTTCTTTTCCAAGCTCTTTCTGCAAGGCCTTTGCATAGCTTTGTTCTTCTTCGGTCCATTCGGGCATTCCAACAATTTCAATATTCTCCTGGACTATTTCAGCCGCCGCCTTATTACAATGATTCTGATGTATAGCAGTAAGGCATCTGATATTTACCAATTCAGTATCGGTTGCAAGAGCTGCTGCTTTGGCACAATTTATTACTCTTCTGTACATATCTTCCACCCTTTCATCAGTGTTTCTCACATAATACCAGACACTTGCCTTATCCGGGACAACATTAGGCGCCTCTCCCCCTTCGGTTATTACATAATGTAAACGGTATGTATAATTTAAATGTTCACGTAAGTAGTTGCATGCAATATTCATTAATTCTACTGCATCCAGTGCACTTCTTCCGTTCCAGGGAGCTCCGGCACTATGAGCTGTTTTTCCCTTAAATGTAAAAATGGTTGAAAATAAGGCATTACCACTTATTCCGTAAGTAGTTGAAAGTCCACTACCAAAATGATTGTCGATAACAAAATCAACATCATCAAATAATCCGGCTCTCACCATAAATGGACGACTGATTACTGTTTCTTCCGCAGGAGACCCAAATACTTTTATAGTACCTTTAATATCATATTTTTCCATGGCCTGCTTAATTGCAATAGCGGCTGCAGCGGCCGCAGTCCCCATTGTATTGTGCCCGCATCCATGACCCGGAGCTCCTTCAACCACAGGATCCTTGGCTGGAACCCGGCCCTTTTGTGATATCATAGGAAGGGCATCAAATTCACCCAGTATTCCAATAACAGGTTTGCCTGTGCCATAGCTTGCAATAAAACATGTTGGCATTCCTGCAACTCCTCTTTCAACACTAAACCCTTCCTTTTCAAGTGTACCGGCTAATAGCTCTGAAGATTTAAACTCCTGCATTCCAAGCTCTGCGTAAGACCATATAGCATCGGATATTTTGCCAAATTTTTCGAGAACAGTTTCCTGGCTTAACCATTCAAGAGCATGTTTTTTTTCCGGCTGTTTTTTAAGCTTTTTTGTTTGAGCAGGAACAGGATTTAATATACATGTACAAATTAAAAAAGATACAATTAACTTGATAGTGATTCTGGTTTTCATTGTACAATTATTTTAGTTAGAACTAGCTAAATATAATGAAAAAATATATTATTTAGAATAACAAAAAAAAAGCCATCCTTTATAGAATGGCCCTTTAGTTAATTAATAAATATTCTCAATTTATTAACATTTTACTTTTTTTTGTCTGCATCTTTGCATTGCCCATCACATTTGGCTTTATCACATTTGCCATCTTTGCAGTTGGCCTTATCACACTTATCACACTTACCATCCTTACAATCCTTGCAATTTTTGCAATCCTTGCAATCTTTGCAATCTTTGCAATCTTTGCATTTTGTATTAACAACTTCTTTTACAAAACATTCTTTTACTTTCGCACAGTTTAAACAATCTGCAGGAATTTTTAAATCTATTCCATTTTTCTTACTTACCTGAACCTGTTCAGTTTTATTTTTCTTTGGATCTTGTTTTTTAGTTTGAGCTGAAGCTCCAATTACAATAAAAAATGACAACACTATCAGGCTGGATAAAATAACTAATCTTCTTTTCATAATATTATATTTATTAAATTATATAGGCACAAAGTTAATAGATCAAGTTGCTAAAAAGGTTATATTGAAGTTAAATGATGTTATAGAGATGTTATTTCATGTTATGGGAATGTTAAATTAAAGGAAGTTAACTTAAAGATTAGTAATTTTGCGGGTATGAAAAGATCCAGGTTTCAATTAACGCTTTTAATTATTACTTTGATATGCCTGAGTACACTTGTAGGTATTCAGGTAAACCGTGTACTTAAAGAAGCACGGTTGCAGGAAGATCAATTCAACCGCAATATGAAAATGGCATTGCAAAGAATTGAAAATAACCTTGAGAAACACAGCGAGTGTCCTGCGATGAAAGAACCTTCCACCTGTGGTTTATTACTAAATACATTAAAGGAGGTTGCTAATCTCGATTCTCTGATCGAAAGTGATCTTGCCTATTATGGAATTAATCTTAATTATGAATATGGAATTGTTGAAGTAGAACTGGATAAATACAGCGAGACACAAAGGGGAGAATATCTCAGTAATAACCTGGCTGAAAAATTATCGGAATCAGGTTTCAAACTTAAAATAGAATTCCCTTCAAAAAGTGATTTCATTTTTGCCCAGATAGGAGATGCATTTATAAGTTCTATCATCCTGATTGTATTAGTAGCTGCATCTTTTATTCTTATTTTCAGATACTATAAACGTGAGAGGTCTCTTTCAGAGCAGATTAGAGATTTTATAAATAATATGACCCACGAATTTAAAACCCCGCTAACCAATATTTCCTTTGCTAACAGCATGATTTCAAAAAATGATATAATAAAGAAGGATAAAAAATTATCTTCTTATACAAGTATTATAAATACTGAATATAAAAAATTAAATGAAAGGGTTGAACAGCTACTTATTTCACCTCAGGATAATGATGCAATGAACTCTGCAAAGGAGCTCATTGATCTATCAGCATTGTTAGAAAATATTATTGAATCTTTTAGCGAACAAATAAAGAATAGTAATGGAAACATTGTAATTAATAAAACCGGAAGCAATTTTATGATACAATGTAATGTTGATCAGTTTCATATAATATTTGGGAATCTTATCGATAATGCAATAAAATATTGCACAACAAGCCCCAAAATTGAAATATTAATAAACTCTTCCGGCAAAAACATTGTTATTGACGTAATTGACAATGGAATTGGAATTGCCAGAGAGCATCTGGATCAGATCTTCAAAAAATATTTCAGGGTCCCTACAAAAGACATTCACGATATTAAAGGTTTTGGAATTGGCTTACATCATGTAAAAGTTATAGTTGAAAAACACGGGGGCAAAATAAAAGTCAGCAGTTCAAAAAACACAGGGAGTAAATTCACAATTGAATTACCAAATTGTATCAAATAGATGAATAATAAAGAGTCGAAAACAAAAATATTAATTGTTGAAGATGATATAAATCTTGGATTTCTTGTTGTTGACTTTCTCGAATCAAATGGTTTTGATGTTAAATTGTATATTGACGGAATGGCCGGGTTAAAAGGATTTCAATTAGCTGAATTTGATTTATGCATAATTGATATCATGCTGCCCAAAATGGATGGATTTTCATTAATAAAAAAAATCAAAAAGATTAATTCAGATATTCCAATTATCATTCTATCGGCCAAGTCGATGAAAGAAGATAAATTAAAAGGATTTGGACTTGGAATTGATGATTATATTACCAAACCTTTTGATGAGGATGAATTGTTATGCCGTATTAAGGCTGTATTGAACAGGAAAACTCATTTAAAAGGAGAAAAAACAAAACCCGAAAGAACCAATTTTATAATTGGGAGCTATGAATTTAATTTCAAAGAACAGCGTTTAATAATTTCAGGAAAACCCTGTCAGTTAACAACCAAGGAAAGTAAAATTCTTAAAATTCTTTGTTTATCTAAAAACCAATTAGTTAAAAGAGAAGAAGTTCTTATTGAAGTATGGGGTGACACAGATTATTTTACCGGCAGGAGCCTTGATGTATTCATTTCAAAACTGCGAAATTATCTAAAAGAGGATCCCCATATCAAGATCAATACTATTCCTACTGTAGGTTATATTCTGGAAGAAAAAAAATAATTCCACTATTGTTTTCAGTTGATTATAAATAGAATGAAAATTTCTGTTTAAATCTGAGATGTTATTTTTTTTATTCGTATAATTGCCCGATTTTTGAAGTCAAATTATATCTGTTCACCAATAAAAACATTTACCTGATGAGAAGAAAAAATAGTATAACAATCTTGTTACTTTTATTTACATTCGGATTAACAATTAATTCCGGCATTTCACAAACAACAAATTCTGAGATTAAACCCGATACGGCAGATTATCCATATTGGTGGGATATGATGCAAGACCCTTCAATAAATTTCTATGAGACCCAAAAAGCATTTAATAAATATTTTGAAAACAGGGATATAACCAAAGGTAATGGTTTTAAGATATTTAAAAGGTGGGAATACAGAATGGAAAGAAGAATTCTTCCTGATGGAACAATTCCTCCTGTTGATCAAACATGGAATAATTTCCAGGATTATTTGACTTCTCATCCCGGGTCCTTGAAAAATTCCTCACCATGGCATGAGTTAGGGCCAAGAGTTCTTGTTGGCGGTGGTGGATATGACGGACTGGGACGTATTAACAGCATTGGATTTCATCCAAGCGATCAAAATACAATTTTTATTGGAACTCCATCAGGGGGTTTGTGGGTAAGTAATGATGGTGGTTCAAATTGGACAACTCATACAGACAATCTTCCAACATTAGGGATTTCTGATATACAGATAAATTACAATAATCCTGACATCATGTACATTGGCACAGGAGATCGTGATGGTGGTGATGCTTCGGGAATGGGCGTAATGAAAAGTATTGACGGTGGCCTTACATGGGATTTTGCTAAAGAAGGCATGGGAAATACTACCGTAAATATGATGGCTCTTCATAATACTAATCCATCAATAATTATTGCAGCAACTAGTAACGGAATATATAAAACAACTGATGCCGGCAGCAACTGGATCAGGAAATCACAGGATGCAGACTTTAAGGATCTGAAATATAAACCAGATGACATGATGGTGGTTTATGCTGCAAAAACAGGTGATTTTTACAGATCAATTGACGGAGGCGAAACATGGGCAGAATCCGGTATGGACAGTTTGCCCTCTTCAGGAAGGTTTGTGTTTGGAGTTACTCCGGCAAACGACAGTATTGTTTATGTTGCTGTTGCAAGTAGCTCTTTTAGAGGATTATATGAATCACGCGATTTTGGTGTAACATTTACTGAAAAGTCAGATTCACCAAATATAATGGGATATTCAAGAACCGGTGATGATAACAGATCTCAATCTAGTTATGATTTTTGTATAGCTGTTAATCCTAATAATGAAAATATAATTATTGTTGGAGGAATAAATCAATGGAGATCTATAAATGGAGGTGTTACCTGGACATGCGTCGGACATTGGACAGGTTCAGGATCAGTTCCCGAAGTTCATGCAGATCAACATACAATGTATTATTCGCCTATAGACGGAAAATTATATATTGGCAATGACGGAGGAATTTATGTGACACCCGATAATGGAACTTCATGGACTGAGCTAAGTGAAGGCCTGGGCATTTCTCAGGTATACAAAATTGGACAAAGTGCCACACAAAAAGATAAGGTAGTTAACGGCTACCAGGATAATGGCACAATGACCTATATGGGTAATGATGGATTATCATGGGCTTCTACAGGTGATGGCGATGGAATGGAATGTGCGGTAGACCATACAAACTCCGCTTACTCATATACTACAGTATATTATGGTGATATCAAACGTAGAATTAACAATTCAGGAGCACAAAGGATTGCAGGAGAGGATGTAAATGGCATTACTGAAGCCGGAGCCTGGATAACTCCTTTCTGTTTACATGAAACAGATGCTAATACAATGTTTATCGGTTATAAAAACATATGGAGAGCAAAAAATGTTAAGACGTCAAGTACATCGATGATTAATTGGGAAAAAATAACAAATAATCTTGCAGGAAGTAATTCTACAGACATCACAGTGGTAGAACATTCTCCTGCAAATACACGCCTGTTTTATTTTGTTAGAGGTGACAGAAAACTATTCAGAACTGAAAATATTATGGCTACGCCAACATGGGATAATTTATCATCACGTTTGCCATATAACAGTACTCCAACAGATCTTGAGGCACATCCTTATGATGAAAATATTCTTTATATGACTCAGTCAAACAGAGTATTCAAATCATCTGATAAAGGGAATTCATGGGTAAATATTTCAGGATCATTACCAAATATACCAATGAATGATATTGCATATGATCTTAGCAGCGTAGGAGGACTTTATGTTGCTACGGATGCTGGAGTATATTTTAAGGATGGATCAGGAAACGATTGGATATTCTATGGTGATGGACTGCCAACAAATGTGTCTATAGAAGAAATAGAAATTTACCAGGATCCAAATGATAGAGAATTAAGCCGCTTAAGAGTTGGAACCTATGGGCGGGGTTTATGGGAATGTAATCTGGCTCCTTTCAACGGAACTTTACCTCCTACAGGACTAAATGCTGAATCTGGAAATGGAATTGTTTCTTTATCATGGAAGGAACCATTTTATAATGATGATGTTTCAAGATATAATATATATAGAAATGGAAGTTTAATTGACTTTACTAATAACTACAGGTATGAAGACCTTAGTGTTGAAAATGGTGTTAGTTATACATATTATATTAAAGCCCTTTATACAGGTGGAGAAGAGTCTGATCAAAGTAATTCTGTGATAACCACTCCTATACCACCAATTTCATTACCCTATACTGAAGATTTTGAAATTGGCAATGGAGCATGGGAATATAAAAACAGCATTGATGGCTGGCAACGTGGAAATGCAATAGAACTTAACATGGAAGATGATGAAGGTAATCAAACATATTTTTTCGGGATAAGTTCAGTGTCCGGTGGAGATGGTACTAATACCAAAGATTATCTTATTTCACCAATAATTAATCTTTTAACATATTCAGATGTTACTCTTTCTTTCGATTATTTATTAAGGAGGTACATGAC
>JBHOTF010000045.1:0-17685 GCA_042584005.1 Bacteroidota bacterium | reverse complement strand
ATAGGGAAAGCAGCATTAATAGCATTCCGTTCGTATATTGCCCCAAAAGACTCTGCAATAACACACTGAATACCAAGCGATTTAAAGCAATCAACAGCCTGCTGTCGCGATGATCCGGAGCCAAAGTTTTTATTTGTTAAAACAATATCACCCTGTTCAGCTTTTTTCGCAAAATTCTCATATCCTTTCAAATTATCAAAAGTATATTGTCCCATTTCATTAATATCGGTAATTGCAAGGTATCGGTTATGAAAAATCATATCAGTGTCAATATTATCTTCCTTTATATACCAGACTTTCCCTTCAACGACAAGAGGTTTTGTATCTGTTTTGTTTATCTCAATTATATTTTTTTCTTTTGAAGCTGCAGATTTTTCCTGTTTAAAAACGGCAGGATTTTCAGGTATATCGTCGGCAGTTGTTATATATCCGGCCACTGCTGAAGCGGCTGTTGTAGCGGGCGAAGCGAGATAGACATCTCCTTTACCCTGTTTCCCCGGAAAATTTCTGTTTCCCGTGCTTATTGTCACTTCTCCTTCACCATTCTGCCCTACCTGTCCGGCTGCACAACCTGCACATCCCGGATTTGATATCATAGCTCCTGCTTTCTTAAATATGTTTATTAATCCTTCATCCAAACACTGTTGCCACACCTCATCGGTTGCAGGAACAATTTTAAGAACAACTCCGGGGGCAATCTTTTTAGCTTTTAGCACTTCTGCTGCAGCTCTCATGTCCTCTATTCTACCGTTGGTACAAGAACCTACAAATGCTGAATCTATCTTTATTTTTTTTACTTTTTCTACAGAAACAACATCATGAGGGGCACCTGGCCTGGAAATATAAATTTCAAATTTCCCCATGTCTATATTAAACACCTCATTATAAACGGCATTCTTATCAGCATTAATAGATTTAATAGTTTTTCCTGATCTTTTTGTTGAATATTCAATAATTTCTTTGTTAGGAGGAAATAATATAATTATAGCTCCCATTTCGGTTCCCATTGATGATATTGTAATTCTCTCGTCGAGAGTAAATTTATCAACTTCATCACCATAAATCTCGATTGAGTAACCAAGAAGTTTATTTGCTCCGAATATAGCCAGGAGGTTTAATACAATATCTTTGGCACTAAGTTTGGCCGGCCTTTTCCCATTTAAGTTAATCTTTACAGAATGTGGAACTTTAAACCATATTTTACCTTTGCTCCAGGCTGCTGCAATATCCTTATCGCCCATTCCCTGTCCGAAAGCACCAACAGCTCCGAGAATATTTGCATGCGAGTCGGTGGTTACTGCTGTTGAACCGGGATATGCAAGTCCTTCATGTATCATTGTATGAGTACCGATACCATTATCTATATCATACACTTTTATATTATTTTCTCTGGCAAATATCCGGCATATCTGTTGATTAACAGCATATTTCTGATCCGATCCTGTAGGGTTACAATCGAAAGTAAAATAAGTTTTAGAAGGATCATCTATGCTAAGATTATTATCTCTGATATTTTTCACCACATTTGCCCCTCCAAAATCACGGGCTCCTCGTACATCGATAAAGATATCAATAATGTCACCGGCTTTTACTTCATCATATTTTGAATGATTAGCCATGATCTTTTCTATAAGTGTCATTCCCATTACAACATATTTTTATTTTTTTAAAAGCATTTATTAAATCTCAACTGTTAATCCGTCGTATGCAGGAAAAACATTATGTGGCAATTCAGCTTTAATATTCTTATGAAGCCCCATCATATGCCCCATATGTGTTAGATAAGCTTTCTGTGGTTTAACTTCTTCTATTATATTAAGACTTTCTTCAAGGCAAAAATGCGAAATATGTTTTGCCTTTCTGAGTGAATTAATTACCAGAATTTTTGATTTATATATTTTGTTTTTTTCTTCATCAGAAATAAAACTCCCATCAGAAATATATGTAAAGTCGTTTATTCTGAACCCAAAAACAGGTAATTGATGATGCAGTACCTTAATTGGGCTTACATTAAACCCGTCAATAACAAATTCTTCATTATTTAAAGGGTGAAGGTTCATCTGGGGTATTCCGGGATATTTTTCTTCCTCAAATACATAAGAAAAGATACGCTGTATTGCATCGATAACACGTTTATCGGCAAATATATCCATTGGTTTTCTTAATATATAGTTAAAAGACCTTATATCGTCGAGCCCTGCAACGTGATCCATGTGTTCGTGAGTCATTAATATTGCATTTACCTCTTTTATTTTCTCCCTTAACATTTGATACCTGAAATCGGGTCCGGCATCAATTACCAGCGAATTGTTGGAATTCTGAATAAACACAGATGATCTTAATCGCTTATCCTTAGGGTCATCAGATGTACAAACATGACAATCACATCCGATTATTGGAATTCCAAGAGAGGGGCCGGTACCTAAAAATGTAATCTTCAATTTATTTTGCTTTTAATAATGATTAACAAAAATAATAATTTTTATACCTTTCAGGATTAAAATATAAATAATATAGCTATGCAAAAAGGCAATATATTTATGATTCCTTCTACATTGGGTGATAGCCCGGTTGAAAATGTTATTCCATCGTACTTATCGATACTTATACTAAATATAGATTTTTATATTGTTGAAAATATCCGCACAACACGCAGGTTTCTAAAAAAGCTTAATAAAGAAATAAATATCGATAATTTAGAATTTTTTGTTTTAAACAAATATACTACTGATGAAGAGAAATCGGATTTTTTACTACCTGCTATTCAGGGAAATGACCTTGGTATTATATCTGAAGCCGGTTGTCCGGGAGTAGCTGATCCCGGAGCAGATATTATTTTTCAGGCACACAAACAGAACATCAGGGTTATTCCTCTTGCCGGCCCTTCTTCAATTATTATGGCATTGATGGCATCCGGTTTTAATGGCCAGAATTTTGCTTTCAGCGGTTATATTCCTATAAAAAAAGATGAAAGGACAAGGCGTATAAAGCAGTTGGAAAAAAGATCTAAAACTGAGAAACAATCACAAATATTCATGGAAACTCCATTCAGGAATATTCAGATGTTTGATGATATATGTGAGGCCTGTCAGCCTGATACTTATCTTTGTGTAGCTACCGACATAAGTCTTGATACTGAAGAAATTAAAAGTCAGACTATTAAGCAATGGAAAAAAAACCGGCCTGATATTAACAAAAGGCCGAGTATTTTTATTTTACATTCGATATAATATACATGTAGCTGCTATTTGATAGCTACAAGTTCTACTTCAAAAACCAATGTTGAATTAGCAGGTATAGGGCCATTATCTCTACTACCGTATCCTAAATGCGAAGGGATAATAAACTCTGCTTTATCCCCAACATGTAAAAGTGCGATACCTTCATCCCATCCCTTAATAACTTTTCCTGCACCCAGTTCAAATTGTATTGGTTTACCTCTTTCATAAGAAGAATCAAATACTTTTTCGTCGGTAAACATTCCTTTATAATGAACAGCAACAACATCACCTTTTTTAGCCTGCGCACCATCACCTTTTTCGGTTATTTTGTACTTCAGTCCTGATTCGGTTTTTTTATACTCCTTGCTTTCGGCATTTTTGAATATACTGCACCCACTAGTAAATACAGCAATTACACCAACAAAAATTAACAGCTTTATTTTTTTCATTATTAATATATTAAGTAATTGATTATTTATAATTAGTTAACCTCCAATAATTCTACTTCAAAAACCAATGTAGTATAAGGAGGGATTTTTCCTCGTCCACTTATTCCATAAGCCGAAGTTGATGGAATAATCAAAATTGCCTTACCTCCTTTCTTCATTTTAGCAATGCCTATATCCCATCCTTTAATTGCATCTCTTATACCTAGCTTAAATGTATTTTTTCCACTTTCAAATTCTTCTCCATCAAGAAATGTCCCTGTATATTCTACTGTTACTATATCACCGGCTTTAGGCATAACGCCATCTCCTTCAAGAGTTTCTATATAATAAATTCCACCGGAGGTTGGCTCAACAGTTATATTATTATGCTCAATATATTCGTCAAGTTTCTGCATTTCCAGTTCCCAACTGTATGATTCTTCCTTATTACAGGAATTTATCATAATTCCAAGAAAAAGAAAAATAGATATATATATAATCCTTTTCATCATATTGTTAAACTCCATAATTATTTGGGTGAACGAACACTTATAAGGTCGATATTAAAAATAAGTGTTGAAAAAGGAAGAATAATGTCCTTAAAGCCTTCTTCCGCATATGCAAGTTTTGATGGAATAATCAATTTTGCTTTAGTGCCAACCCGCATTCCTATAAAAGCTTCATTAAAGCCTTGTAATACTCCCTTTCCGCCTAGTTTAAATGAATATGGTTTACCTGAAGATAAAGTTGATTCGAATATTTTTCCATCAATGAGAGTCCCTGTAAAGTTTATTGTCAGCACATTTCCTATTTCAGCTTTTTCACCTTTTCCTTCTTCGGTTATTATAACATATACGCCCGATTCCAATGGTTCATTTTTAATGTTTGATCTTTCAAGGAAAGATTCAAGAATGCGCATTTCCTGTGTTTCATCAGTATGATAAATAGACCTGCGTTCTTTTTCCAGAGCTGCTATTTCCATCAGACTAAGAAATCTTAAATTAACAAATATTTTCTCTCCGGCTTTTACTTTATCAGGAATAGTCCTTTTTCTTGTCTTTTCATAATACTGCTGGGCATCCAGAATAAATACAGCAGAATCGCCGGTATTAATAGCCAGCAAAGCATCCTCAAAACATCCACCTTTATAAGAGGGTTTACCTAATTGTGTGCGGAAATAATCATTCTGATCAATAAGCTCCTCATTTTCATTATAATACTTTATATCGAGAACGAGAATATCTCCCTCAACGGCTGTTTTTCCTTCTGTATTTCTTTCTATGAATTTTATTTCCAGGCCTGATTCCAATTTTTCCCATCCATTACTTTTACAGGAAACAATAAGGATAATGACCAACAATAAAATAGTGGAATATTTTAATATTATATTTTTCATTTTTTATAATAATTATTTTTACAAATCTGTTACTACAAAGTAACAGAAAAATATCTAATATTTATATACATCTAAAAGTTCTACATCATAGATAATAATTGCCCGTGAGGGAATCCGGTTGTCATCGCCAAGAATTCCGTGAGCCAGATATGGCGGCATAATAAACCTGGCCTTATCTCCTTCTCTTAGTAAAAGAATACCTTCTTCAAGCCCCTTTTCCACCCCGCCTGATCCTATTATAAAGGTTTTAGGCCCATTATTATCAGAATCATAACAAATTGTGCCGTCAATCAGGCTGATTTTATAATTAATTTTAGCAATCTTCCCTCTTTGTGCTTTTTCTCCATTACCTTTATTTAGAATAGCAATCCACAAACCCGACTCACTCATATTCATTTTAAGCTCTTTTCTTTTCACATATGCCTCAATACTTTGCCGATCTTTTTCAATAAGTATTTGATTCATCTTAATAAGCGATTCTTTTGTTTCCTCCTGGTTTCCGGCTCTTTCATTTTTATCATTTTGTTTACATGCAAACAATAAAATCATCATCATCAATAGTAATATATTTTTACCTACATTCTTTTTCACTTTTATTCTTTTATAAAATCAATATTGATTGGTATTAAATACCCATTTTTTTTGAAAAAGAGAATAATGAATCCTCAAAATATTTAAGAGCATCTTTAAGAGACATTGATATTTGTCCTCCGGCAGCATTTTTATGGCCACCCCCATTAAAATATTTCTTGGAAAAACTATTTGCTGCTATATCTCCTTTAGAACGGAAAGATGCTTTAATATGTTTCTTCTTTTCAATAAATATTGCCGAGAAATTAATTCCTTTTATTGACAGCGGGTAGTTTACAAAGCCCTCTGTATCACCAACCTGATGATTAAAGCTTTTTAATTCTTCAATACTTAATGAAATATAAGCCGAGTTGAGTTCTTTTATTATTGTAAGCTTGTCATTAATAGAATATCCCAGTAGTTTCAATCTTGAGGAAGAAAAATTATCATATACCTCCTCATGAATTTTTTCTTTGTCGATTTCTTTATTTAGGAGTAAGGAAACTATTTCAAAAGTATCTTTTCCACAGGAATTATAACTAAATGAACCCGTATCGGTCATTATTCCTGTATATAAACAGGTTGCAGCCTTTATATCTATTTGATTTTCCATATTAAGTGTATGGATAAACTTATATACCAGTTCAGCTACCGAGCTAGCTTTAGTATCTGTAATACAATAATCAAATTTATCCCCACCGCCGGGATGATGATCTATTTTAACAGAGGGTTTTTTCAGGTTTAATATAGCTTGTTCCATTTTACCAAGCCGGCCATATTCGTTAAAATCCAGACAAATAATCAAATCTGCCTCTTGCATTATTTCTAAACATTCATTTTCTGATTTATTAAAAACATTTATTTCCCCACTTCCGGGAAGCCATTTCAAAAAATCGGGAAAAGCGTCCGGGATAATAATTCTTGCTTTTTTATTTAGCAATTGCAAAAAATGAAATAAGCCAAGTGATGAACCTAATGCATCGCCATCAGGATTTTTATGGCTCAGAATTAATATATTTGATGATTCTATAATTAAATTCCAAATTATCTTTGTTATGTCTGGATCTGTTTTTTTCAATTTTTTATATACTTTTTTATGCATCAAAGATAAAAATTAAAAAACCATGAGTATTAAACCCACAAAAATATTTCTATTTTTGTGCAAAATATAATTTTAGATATGGAAGAAAACATCACTTTTACAATTATCAAACCCGGAGCTGTCCGACATGAATATATTGGCCGTATATTATCAATGATAACTGATGCAGGATTCAGAATTGTGGCCATGAAATATTTAAAGCTTAGGAAAAGACAAGCTGAGGCATTTTATAATATGCATACAGATAAGCCATTTTTTGAGGAACTTATTGATTTTATGATCTCCGGGCCTATTGTTGTTGCAATATTGGAAAAAGAAAACGCTGTAGTAGAATACAGAAAACTTATTGGTTCAACAGACCCTGAACAAGCTGAAGATGGAACCATCAGAAAACTATTTGCCCAGTCGTTGCAGAAAAATGCTGTACATGGCTCTGATAGTGTAGAGAGTGCAAACAGGGAGAGTAATTTCTTTTTCTCAACAAGTGAAAGATATGATAAAGAAGGCCTATGTTATGAGACTTGATATTAGTAAAATACAATTATTTTAGAATAATTTCATTTATTATTTCTTCACCTGCCCTGTCATTTATGGCCTTAATAATACCTTCGCGAATTATCAGCAATTCATTTCTTACAACTGCTGATTTAAGATAAATAAATAATTTTTTATCTTTTATATATATCTCTTTTGTTGATCTGGAAATTGTTTTACCTATTATATCTTCCCATTGATTAACAATACTTATTTCTTTGATTTTTTTATCAATTCTTAATTCTTTCAAATAATCCTGAATTACTTTAGCTATAGTTTGTGTATTTTTTCTTCTCATTATCCAAGCCTAACTCCCTGTTTATCAATATGAAATATCTTATTCTCACCACCTACTTCTTTTAAAATCCTTTCAATTCTTTCGCCGCTGGTATCAGTAAAAAAGATTTGTTTAAAATGATTATCGGCTACCAGTTTAACTATTTGTTTTACTCTGTCACTATCCAGCTTATCGAAAATATCATCAAAAAGAAGAATAGGAGTAATTTCATTTAAATTTTTAATAAAATCGAATTGAGCTAATTTAAGAGCAATCAGAAAAGTTTTTTGTTGTCCCTGCGATCCTATTCTTTTAATAGGAAAATTACCAAGCTGCAATAATAATTCATCTTTATGAATTCCTTTGCTTGTATATTGAAGGATCCTGTCTTTCTCAATAGATTCTGTAAGTAATTCTCTCAGGCTATTTTTGTGGAGATGCGATTGATATTCTAATTCAACAATTTCATTTTTTGAAGATATAAATTCGAAATATTTGCTAAAGATTGGCAAAAGTTCTTCAAGAAATTTATTTCGCTTTTTAAATATTCTGTTGCCATAATTAACCAGCTGATCATCCCATATTTCAACACTTTCATAGCTAAAATTCCCGAAGCGGGCAAAATCTTTAAGAAGATGGTTTCTTTGTGACAGGGCTTTATTATAATTAAGCAGGTCATCCAGATATTTTCTGTCGTATTGAGAAATCACTCCATCAATAAATTTTCGCCTTTCATCACTACCGCCTATTATCAGGTTCCTGTCGGCCGGTGAAATGAGCACCAATGGAATCAGTCCAATATGTTCAGCCAGCTTTTTATATTCTTTTTTATTTCTTTTGAATTGTTTTTTCTGATTATGTTTTTGTCCGCAATAAATATTCTCGCATTTACCGGAAATGCTGAATTCACCCTGGATAACAAAAAAATCATTATCGTGCTTAATATTCTGGTTGTCTGAAGGATTACAAAATGATTTACAAAAAGACAGATAATAGATTGAATCAAAAAGATTTGTTTTTCCGGTACCATTTTTCCCAACAAAACAATTAATTTTGGGTGAGAATTCCAGATCAGCCTGATCAAAACTCTTAAAATTCACTAAAGACAGGTTTTTCAGGAACATAATAGCAGTATAATATTTATTGCGATAAAAGTAAAGATAATTGGCTAGACACAAAAATGAATATGTGCGATTTTATAATTTATATTTTATAAAAAGAAATTAGGATTAACATTTAAGCCTAAATATTTTAATAGTATTTTTAAATAAATTACCTTTGCATGATTTTAGAAAAATAAAGAATAACTCAGATGGCAAAAAAGAAAAAACAAATAATTAAAGATCAAAATCTTGAAGTTGTTGAAAATGTGCTTAGTCGTACGGAACAATGGATTGAGGATAATCAGAAAAATCTTACATATGTACTCATAGGGATTGTTATTATAGTTGGCGGTTTTCTTGGTTATAAGAAGCTTTACAAACTTCCTATTGAAAAGGAAGCACAGTCGCAAATGTTTGTGGCAGAGAATTATTTTAAGAAAGACTCTTTCAATCTGGCACTTAATGGTGATGGCAATTATCCTGGTTTTCTTGATATAATTGATGATTACGGATCAACAAAATCAGGAAACCTGGCAAAGTATTATGCTGGAACATGTTTTTTAAGAACCGGCGATTTTGAATCTTCTATTGAATACCTCAAGGATTACAATATTAAAGAAAAATTGATTGGCAACTTATCTCTAGGAATGATTGGGGATGCATATTGCGAGCTTGGTGATAATGATAATGCCATTAATTATTATTTAGACGCTGCCAACCGTAGTGAAAACATTTTTACTTCACCAATGTACCTTTTTAAAGCTGCTGTTATTTATGAAGAGATTGGTAATTACCAGGATGCTCTTGACCTATATGAAAAGATAGAAAAAGATTATTCTGATTCAAATGAAGGCAGAAACATTGCTAAATATATTGCCAGGGTAAAAGATAAAATTTAAAATGTCGGTTAAAAAACAAAATCTTTCTGACTTCTCAGATAAGCTTATTCCTTCCGCTTCAAATATGAAATTCGGAATTATTGTTTCCGAATGGAATAAAGAAGTAACCAATGCCTTACTTGAAGGAGCTATTAGTACACTTATTAAACATGGTGCAAAAAAGGAAAATATCATTGTTGAATATGTTCCTGGCAGTTTTGAGCTTGTTCTTGGAGCGCAGATTATTGCAGAGAACAATAATATAGATTCCATATTATGTCTTGGTTGTGTTATTCAGGGAGAGACACGTCATTTTGAGTTTATTTGTCATTCAGTAAGTAAGGGAATAATCGACCTTAATATCAAATTTAATATCCCGGTTATTTTTGGTGTATTAACCACAGATAATCTCGATCAGGCTCTACAACGCTCAGGTGGCAAACATGGCAACAAGGGTGATGAGGCCGCAATAGCAGGCATCAAAATGGTTGCTCTAAAAAATAAAAATCTGTAATATTATTACCTTTTTCTTTTCTGTTGTTGCTTTTGCATTTCTTCCAGTCTTGCCTGAAATTTAGATTTCTTTACAGGCTTTTTCTTGTTTTCATGTAATTTTTGGAGAATGGCTTTTTCGTCTACTAATCTTTTTGCCATCATCATCTGCCCAAACGTTATAAGATTTGAGATGAAATAATAATAACAAAGCCCGGATGCATAATTGTTAAACCATAAAAGCATCATAACAGGCATAAAATACATCATCATTTTCATGCCTGGCATTTGTCCGCTTGTTTCCATCTGGCTGGAGTTCATTTTTGTTGTTAAAAACATTGAACCGGCCATTAGTAAAGTAAAGAGTGAAATATGATCTCCATATGCAGGAATTTTGAATGGGAGGTCAATTATGGAATCAAAGGATGAGAGGTCGGTTGCCCAAAGAAAAGCTTTTTGTCTTAATTCAATTGAAGCAGGGAAAAATCGGAAAAGAGCCAGGAAAACAGGCATTTGTAATAACATTGGAAGGCATCCCCCCATGGGATTAACTCCGGCTCTTTTATACAGGGCCATTGTTGCCTTTTGTTTTTCCATTGCTTTATCTTTACCATATTTTTTATTGATCACTTCTATTTCAGGCTTAAGAACTCTCATCTTGGCCGACGATTTGTACGACTTCAATGTAAGCGGGAATAATAATAACTTAAAGAAAATAGTAAGTAAAAGTATTATCAGTCCATAACTGGCTATTTTACCCTCAAGAAAATGAAATATATTAATAACAAACCATTTATTGATCCATGAAATAAATCTCCAGCCAAGATCAACCAGCTCATTTAAATCATCGCCATAAGTTGTTAATGTTTTATAATGGTTGGGTCCATAATAAAAGTTCATTGGCAAGGTTTGATTATCAGTACCATTGATAGGAATAGAGATTTTTGCAGAGAACTTTTTCAGATAATCACTATCATATTCAATTATTTCAGATTTAAGCTGTGCATTATTAAAAGAGTTGTCGGCAATAAGTACTGAAGAAAAGAACTGTTGATTAAAACCAACCCATTTGAGTTTAGTAGGTATGTTTTCCTCTTTACTTCTCATCCCAAGCTTGTCAACCTTATCCTCAAAATGTTTGTAAAATATATTTGTATATCTGATTTCATTTGATCTTCCCTTTTCCGCTGCTCTTATTTTTTGTTCCCAATCGAGTTCAATTTTACTATCACTCCTCATTATCTGGTCCATGCCTTCCATTTTTATCTGAAACCCTACTTTATATGAATCGGGTTCCAAATAATAAATATACTCGATGTAATGCTTATTACCTTCACCGGCATAAAGTCGCATACTGATTGATTTGGGTGTTCGATCAATTACAATATTTTTATTATTATTTGTTGACTGGAAGAAAAGGTTATTTGTAGCAATACTTCTGTTATTTGAATAGAAATTCAGTCCGAATCTGGTAGAATCTCCATCGAATAATAACAGCGGTTGATCGTCCCATGTTTTATAATCTTTTAATTCGACAGAATATGGACGTCCTCCACGTGTTGACAGTTTTAATTTTAAAAGATTATTCTCTATAGTATAAAACTCCTGTTCTCCAGCTGCTGAACGGGCAAAATCGCCATATTGGCCGGTTTCATTTTCAGTCAGTACTTGCTCAGTTACTATATTTTCAGGAATATTTTTTTGAACAGAGTCCAGGGCCAGGTTTCTTTTCGCTTCTTCTATTATTCTCTCCTGTTCAACCTGTATCAACGAATCTCTCCGCCTTTTCTGATCTTCTTGTTCTTGTTTACTTGGTCTTGTAGCAATTCCAAAAGTGATAATCACGGCCGCAATTAATACTATTCCAATGATTGAATTTCTATCCATTTTATAATTCTTTTCAAAATTAAATAACTGTCATTTATTCGTTGGCAGCTCTAATAAAATCTACAAATAATGGGTGTGGTTTGATAACCGTACTTTTATACTCGGGGTGATATTGAACACCTACAAACCATTTAAGTTTAGGCAGTTCCATAATTTCTACAAGTCCGGCACCCGGATTCATTCCGGTAGCTTTCATACCGGCATTTTCATAATCTGTTAAAAAAGTGTTATTAAACTCGTATCTGTGTCTGTGTCTTTCAACAACTTTATTTTTACCATAAGCTTTATACGCTTTCGATCCTGCTTTTATTTTACAAGGATAAGCTCCCAACCTCATGGTTCCTCCTTTTTCAAAAATATTCTTTTGTTCTTCCATCAGGTCAATAACCGGATGTTTTGTTTTATCGCTCATTTCTGTTGAATGTGCATCTTTCCAATTAAGAACATTTCTTCCAAATTCGATAACAGCACATTGCATACCAAGGCATATCCCGAGGTATGGGATATCATTTTCTCTTGCAAATCTTGCAGCCAGTATTTTACCATCTATACCTCTAAAGCCAAACCCGGGAGCCACTAATATTCCATCCAGTCCGGCCAAAATATCTTCATAATTTTCCTCATTTATTTTTTCAGAATGCAGCCAGTGTATATTCACAATACATTTATTCACTGCTCCGGCATGAAGAAAGGATTCTGCGATTGATTTATAAGCATCATGGAGCTCTACATATTTTCCAACAAGCCCGATATTAACTTTCTTTTTGGCATTTTTCAGGTTACTCAAAAACTCTTTCCAGAGAACTAGTCTGGGCTTTTCTCCAGAAGCAATACCGAACTTTGATAATATTGTCTCGTCAAGTTTTTCTTTCAGCATTTTCAGAGGCACCTCATAAATTGTTGATACGTTAATCGCCTCAATAACTGACCTTTTATCAACATTACAGAAAAGAGCAACTTTATTTCTGACTTCAGGAGTCAGTTTTTTTTCAGTTCTAAGAACAAGAATATCCGGTTGTACACCATTCTCCAGCAGCAATTTAACAGAGTGTTGAGTAGGCTTTGATTTCAATTCTCCTGTAGCTGATAAAAAAGGAACCAATGTAAGATGAATAACTATAGCCTGGAAATTAGTCTCCCATCTTAATTGTCGTACTGCTTCAATATATGGCAAAGATTCAATATCGCCTACTGTTCCACCAATTTCAGTAATAACAAAATCGTGTTTTCTTGCAGAACCAAGATATTTGATCTTTCTTTTTATTTCGTCAGTAATATGAGGAATCACCTGTACAGTTTTACCAAGATAGTCTCCTCTTCTTTCCTTGTTAATTACAGTTTGATAAATACATCCTGTTGTTACATTATTTGCCTGAGAGGTATATACATTTAAAAACCTTTCATAATGTCCGAGGTCCAGATCGGTTTCCGCACCATCTTCGGTAACGTAACACTCCCCATGCTCGTATGGATTTAGAGTTCCAGGATCAACATTAATATATGGATCTAATTTTTGTATTGTAACAGAATATCCTCTTGATTGAAGTAATTTAGCCAGAGAGGCAGAAATTATCCCTTTACCCAATGAGGAAGCAACACCACCAAGAACAAATATGTATTTAGTACCAGGCAATTTAATTAATAGTTTTTATTGTTAAAAATTTAAGCTCAAACCAATACTTGGCATAAATGGCAACTGATATACCTCTTCATTAGTTGTTCTGCTAAAGTAGAAAATATTGTTTCTGTTATAAGCATTTGTAATACTAAAAGCAAGCTTAAGGCTGCTATTTGCACCAAGCTGGAATGTTCTTTTAACATTAATATCCAATCTGTGATAATATGGGAGCCTTCCTTCATTCAGAGGTCCATATACAATACCCAGGTCTCCATTAGCGGTTGTATAATCAGTATTTATACCATCATTAAATGGAATTTTTTCATAAAATCCCTGTGTTTGTGTAAATGGGAAACCTGAACCCAGGTTCCATCTTGTACCAACCTCCCAATTTAAATCTTTTCCAAAAGTATAGGTTCCAACGAGATTTAAATTATGACGTCTGTCGAAATGTGGTTTATAATCTATTACTCCATCAAAACGGGTAACAAAACCAAGTGAATAAACAAAATACAGATATAACTTTTTATATTCATATGTAAATGACATGTCAAAGCCATAAGCATTACCATTCTCAATAATAAATGGTTTTCTCAGATATTCTGGTTTATCCTGATTATTACTATCATCATTATATAATTGATTACGATTAATATTTATCAGCTGAGTATTATTTTTAATATAGGCTTCAGCTTCAAATACCAAACGATTAGTAATATCTATCTCCAGTCCGGCTATTGCATGAATTGATTTTTGTAATTTATGTTTGATTGGTTCTCCATTAAATTCAGTAGGCAACAATTCTATTCCCTGTAGGAATGCGTAAAAAAGATTAACCACATCTCTGTCGGAATTTCCGGCAACCAAATCCTGAGAATATAAACCACCTGCAAACTTTATCCTAAGGTTATCAGTAAGGTTATATTTTAAACCAATTCTTGGCTCAAGCGACATATAACTTTTATGCATATATCCATGTATCCTGAAACTTGGATCAATTAATAATTTACCAATTTTCTTTTGAAAAGTTACATATATCCCCAGTTCTGTATTATACTCAGGCCCTATTTGAATCTCATTACCAATAGTATTATGATATTTAAAATCTGTTTCACCTCCAAGTATGCTTATTCCATACTCCAGTTTATCTGTTCCATGTTCACCTAAGTTATACCTGAAAGCAAGCCCCAGTTTAAAATTGTTGATTTTACTATATCGTGGGTCTTGATTTTCTTCTGAAAGAGTAATTTCATATTCAGAAAAGGATAAATCTGCCAGAATATCAGCATTATATCCTTCCGGGCGAAGAATTACACTTGCCCCAACACCATATGAATTCCAATCCAGATCGGAAATAGCTTTGTAATTTACTTTATCTCTAAAATTATATCCTGCCAGGCTTAATTTGGAATTATTGGAACCATTCATTGTTATTTTACCGAAAATGTCTGTGTAATTGAAGGGTAAACCCTCAGAATCAATATATTTGTACAGAACTTTTGAGCTTTCCTTCAGATAGGATGTTTTCGCAGAAAATACATAAGATACTGTTGCTCCACCTTCTTGTTCATTTAGTCTTACTATGGGACCTTCAAGAAGTATTTTAGCTCCAAAAGGACTAACAGATAATACTCCGGCATTTCTTCTTTTATTTCCATCTCTCATGGTAATATCCATTATTGAAGATATTCGACCACCATACTTTGCATTAAAACCGCCGGTGAACACTTCAGCAGTATTCATTAAATCTGAATCAAAAACAGAAAATAAGCCAATAGAATGAAATGGATTATAAACGACCATTCCATCCAGAAGGACCTTATTTTGTATAGGTGATCCGCCACGAATATAAAGCTGGCCTCCCTGGTCGCCTGTAAATATTACTCCAGGAATTACCTGTAGGTACTGGGCAAGATCTGGTTCGGTACCAATAGTTGGAATCTTTGCAATTTCCTTTGGTGTTACTCTTTTTATAGATACCTGAACAGCCTTTTGTCTTGCCTGACGTCTTGCTGATACTTTAACCTCATCAATTCTCTGTACCTTTTCATCAACATAAATATTTTGTTGAATTGTTCTGTTGGCAACTACTGTTACCGGTAATGTATAATTTTCATATCCAATACCTGTGGCAACTAATATATAATCTCCGGGAGGAATTCTGGTAAGAGTAAAGAGGCCGTTTTCAGATGTTTGATCTCCATATTGTGTTCCACTCAGTGAAACAGCATGATATGGAATGGGTTCTCCAGTTTCTTTATTAAAAACAGCTCCTTTTATTGTCCCCCTGTCTTGGGCATTTACCGGAACTGAATAAATTGCAGAAAAAACAAAGAACATTAAAAATATGATAAGTATTTTTCTCATAATAGATTAATGTTTATCGCATGAGTTGCTTGGTTTATATATGTTTATATTTGTTTTCAATCTGGTAGTTTTATCTTTGTTTAGACTCAAAGCTATCAATAATCTTTATTTTTCCCTTAAGTAATTCAATATTTTTTCTTCCTTCTTCAATTTTTTTCCTAAAATCCTTTATCATTGCTTCAGAGCTTGCAGATTTCGCAAAAAAACCAATATTATTATCCCACAAAACAATTTCCGATTCCACCTGTCTGAGTTTGTTGGCCATTTTTTCTCTTTCATAAAAAAGCCCTCTATTCATATTATTTCCACTAATCCGTTCTACTTTTTGACGGAATTTTAATAGCTCTTTACTTGATTCGTCCATTACCAATGAAGAATAAACATTCTCTACAGCTTCATTGTATTTTTTCTGTATAGCATCTTTGGCTTTGTATGGTACATAGCCCACTTTCTTCCATTCTTCTTGAAATATCTTAAGTTCTTCTATGTCCTTATTATGATCCTCAGATGAAGAGGAGGCGAGTTTATTTATTTTCCCAATAATTTCCTCCTTCAATCTCAGGTTTTCTTTTTCTTCTCCACCCTTATCATCCATATGAAGGGATTTTCTTTCAAAGAAGGTATCACATGCCTTTCTGAATTTTTTCCAGATAGCATCAGAATGTTTTCGTGAAACCGGCCCAATTTTTTTCCATTCTTTCTGAATATTAATAAGTTCAGATGTTGTTTCTTTCCAATCTGTATTATCCTGTAAAGCCTCAGCTTTTAAACATAATTCAGTTTTTTTGTTAAGGTTTTCAGTTTGTTCTTTTTTATTACTTGCATAAAAATCTCTTTTGTTACTGAAAAACTTATCACATCCTTCTCTGAAGCGTTTATAAATATCATTGTTATCTTTTGGGGGAGCAAATCCTATCGTTTTCCATTTTTTTTGAATATCAATTATTTCTTTTGATTTTTTATCCCAGTCCTTGTGTGAATTTATTTCAGACAAGGCAATTTCTTCAATTTTCTCGCAAAGGGCTGTTTTTTCTTCAAAATTTTTCTTCTGTCCTTCTCTTATTGATTCATAATGTTGTTGGTGAGCTTTGTTAATTATTGAAGTAGTTTCTTTAAACCTCAACCAAATGTCTTCTTTTTTATCACGGCCAACAGGGCCTGTTTCTCTCCACAAAGCATGTAAATTCTGAAGTTCTTTAAATGCCTTTATCGGCGACTGTTCTTTTAAAAGGGCATCAGCTCTTTCACAAAGTTTAACTTTTTCTTCCAGATTTTTTTTCAGATCCAGATCTCTAAGTTCTTTATTAATGTTAATATAATCGTAGAATCTTTCGACATGATGATGGTAGGTCTCCCACAATCTATTAAGTTCAGCCTGAGGGACCTGACCAGTATCGTACCATAACTTTTGCAATTCTTTAAATTCATTGAAGGTTTGGTTAATTGATTCCTTCTTATTTACAAGATTACTTATATTATCAATTATCCGGTATTTTTGTTTCAGGTTTTCCTTTTTCTCTTCTTCAAGTACTTTATTATAATCGTACTTTAATTCTTTAAATTTTTTTAGATAAGTTTTAAACTCATCTTCAAAAATATCAACAGGAGGTTTATAATCCTCAACCGCCCCACCACCTTCTATAAAAGCTTTTTTATTTTCTTCTACTTCTGATTTTAATGTTTTATAAAAACATACTTTGATGTTATCCACATCATTTCTTATATTTTGAATCAGATGCAGGTCAATAAGATCTTTTAATGCACGTAAAAGATCTTCTCTGGAATAATTATTATAATCGACATTAAGTTTAG
>JBHOTF010000044.1:0-17981 GCA_042584005.1 Bacteroidota bacterium | reverse complement strand
CTTCCTTTGACCTGAATAAGTGTCAACATCGTTCTGATCATATGGCATAAATGCATTATGAGCATAAGCAATGGCAACATAATAATATTTCTTATGATTAATCAGTGTTTTCTCCCTTTCGGCAAAAGCATCCTGGGTAATAACAAATGAGTGTTCAATACCATTATTATTACCATATACCTCTTGAACAGGAATATTAGCTCCAAGTTCTTCATCCCAGTAAAAATTAACCAGTTGACTTACTCCATCCTGGATGTCACATTGGTATACAAGCCGTGCAAGCTCGGTATTATGTTCAGAGGCTGCTGTTATCGATACAGTATGATCTTTCAATTGATAGATCATATATCCCTGGAATGAGTAATATGTATCACAATCAGGTACTTCTGTAGGACACAGAATAAATGGATCTCTTACGTTATATGCTTCCATATAATTATTTGAAGAGGGCTTGTTCCATACATGGAAAATAAGTTCCTTATCCATTTCTATGATAGATAGTTCAGGAGCATCAGGGCCGTCAACAACCTGGAAACAGTTTTCGAATAAACGCTGTGCAAGCTCATCTGAGTTAAGCATCTTTCTAACAGAAGCTAACATACCTCCTGCATAAGATCTTGCCCAAACAGCCCCAACAGTAATATCATTTACAGCTCCCGGCTCAAGAACAAAGGGCCCGGATGACTGTACAAGTCTCCTGTCGGCAGGAGCATTTCCGGCTGTTACCTCATTCCATATTGGCATTGGAATACCTCCCTGTCCCCATCCGCATGGATCAGAATCATCAGGAAACATAAAGTCAGTTGGTACATTTGTGGCACTTTCGTCTGATGGGTGTGCCCGGCCGCCATAACGCATTATCTCATTATCTTTCCAATATCCTTTCAGGTAATTATAAAAATGAAATGGATCACCCGGATCACTTCCCCAGGAACTTCCACCATTGCTATAATATACAAATCTTCTCATACCCCAGCGCTCATTGTCCGGAAGGCCATCACCAAAATTCAAACCATTGATGTTGCCATTAAGTATATTTCCGTCACATACAAGATTTCTTTGTTCATCGTATGAAGAACCATTATCTTGTCCATCATCATCCTGGTAAGGGCCCTCAAAAAAATCAAGCCCGATAGCAGGAGGATCAGCTCCGTAGGCCCAGGTTTGGCCTGTACCATCTACTGATTCTCCGTTATAAAAATATCCAATTCCTTTTTGAACATGACAACCAACATAATCATCATATGCATATCCAAGGTCGCCATCAGCATATACACCAAAATATGTATCCAAAAGTGTATAGGTTGAACGATTAATCAATTCATAATTATAAAAGCTCATATCGTTCAAAGCATCGTTGGTAGAAAATTCAAAGGCCTGTGCACGAATCTCAAAACCAATTGGTTCTGAATCAGGATTATTGTGAACATCACCCCTATCGTTATATACCCACCAAACTGTGGCATCACCGTATAATCTTGGAAGTCGCAGTTCTCTTGTTGTACCACATGGCAGTGCTCCGTCAAGATCGTAAAAAGGATAATCTCCATCACCTGGATTATACATACCGTCTTCATTATTGTCGAACCATGGAGCCATATTCCATGAATAGCCGGCAGCGGCATCACCATGAGCAGGCCAGTCGAGAATTATTGAAGGAATGGCATAACCTTCCCAGTCACGGGCTTTTTCTTCTGCTGAAGCACGATACCAGTCGCGAAAGTCAGAAACCTGGTAACGCGAAATTTCCCAATGTTGATCGTATTGGTAACAAACTTCAGCATCGGTAGTACCACGTTGTGGGCCGTCAATAATAAGTGGCCCGGGCCAGTAGTTTCTCTGGGCTGTACTATTAAAAGTAACAGCAGCAACTTTTAGCTGCTCGTTTACATCAGTACCAGCAATCCAGATTCCTCCTGCATAAAGTGACGTTAATCCCGATCCTTTTGGTATTTCATATCCTGATTGACCGTCTGGATCTGTCCATAAGGTTCCTGTTAAGTGAATAGGTGTATTCACATTGTTAAAGGATAGATATGTTATTGTATTTCCCCGGGCACATGGAGCAGCAAGTGATTTGAATGTTTTACTGCCACTAGTAGATTTTGCTGCGTTTTTATTTTCTTCAGCAAATAAAGAACCGGCAAAAAATGCCCAAATAATACTAATTATTAAAATCTTTCTGAAATTTTTCATTATTTATGTTTTTTCAATTATTTCAATTTAGAAGCTAAGAGTAAATCCAATTCTGATGTATCTGGGAGCACTATAATTACCATTATTTATTCTTGTAAAAGCTCTGTACATTTTCCATGAATCAGGATCAAGCTGAGAATTTATATCCTGCTGGTTTTTCGGACTTGTAAGATAACCATCATCATCCGGGTCACCCGTAACAGCATAAACACCAGTAATGTTGGCAGTATTTAACAAATTAGATGCATCAACATAAAAATTCAGAGAAGATGTTTTAGCCTCCTGTCCTTCTTTTTTACCCCAATTAATTCTGAAAGTTTTATCTGCTTTCATATTAATAGTTGTTGTAAATGGCAATCTGGCCCCACGCAATGTGCCGGCGATAACCGGATAATCAGGACTTAGACGTTTTGTATAAGGCCTTCCTGAATTTGCGTAAACAGAAAAGTTAGCACCAGCATTAGCAAGAATATCTTTACCAAATAATTTTGGTCCGTTATAATCTCTTCCACTACCAAACCTATAATCAAAATTTATTTTAATTGCATGCCGTGTATCATCAGCTGAATATAATAAAGATCTTAAAGCAGGCTGATTAGTGTTTAACAAACCTGCAGCCTCACCGGCAGATGCACCTGAACCTTTAGAAAATCCAAGAGTATAGTTTGCTCTGATAGAAACATTTCCTGTTCTCCTCAGTTCGTATTGTATTGTAAAACCTTTAGAAGTAACAAAATCATCATTTCCATTAGTGAAATATTCATTTGGATAAGCCCCGTACATTTTAATCCGTTTAGCCAAATCTCTTTGTTCTCTGTAATAAGCAGAAAGTTTTAGAGAAGAAGTATTTGTTAATACCTGCTGAAATCCGAGTTCATAATCAGTTGTTTTTGTGGGCTGCAGGTTAGCATTTGTAAGATATCCCTGGCCTGCTTGTTCAGCCCAGTACAAATAATCTCTGGGATTAATATTACCAGTATTATTAGAAGCAAGAATGTCGTAATGGGCAAAGAAAAGCGCTTCATCAGAAATTGGGAATGAAAACGATATTCTTGGCATAACAATCATTTGAGGTTCAAAATCGGCAAAAGCCCCAGCCTGAATACTATTATCTACTACATCATCAGGATACTTAAGATAAGGATTAATTCCTGTTGAAGAATATATTGATGCCACATCACTTACTTCGGTACCTTCAGCATTAAACCATGTACTTCCATCACGAAAACCTAATATACTTGAAGGATCTGAAACATCGTCCACATATACAATATACTCATTTTGCATATTATCAGGAATTACTCCTAAGTTAATATCATTATCTCTAAGATATTCCACATTATGTGCTTCATGTAATAAATATGGATCACGAAGCACCTTCTGATTATTATCATATCTTTCAACACGCACACCAACATTAAAGATAAGTTCTTTAAAAGAAAACTTGTCCTGAATATAAGCACCACTATAAATTGGCATTGTTGGTGCAATAGCTCTTATTTTATTGCCTTCCTCATCTTCAGCAGAGAAAAAATCAGTAAATGCAGGTTTTTCTTTCAGCCTGTTTCCGTATGCATCATACCCTGTCCAGTTAGCATAAGAGTTTCCTTTATTAAGGAGTTCATCAGGACTAAAATATTCCAGGCTTAAATCACTTGGATCCAGATTGTCGAAATTTATCCAGTCGTATCCGGCAATATCCAGATTTAGGTGTTCTCTAAGTCTTTTATCAAAGGTTGTTTGCCCTTCAGCATCATACAACCTGTGATAATTAAGAGTATCCATAAATATTCCGTTATTCATAACCATTATCGGATCATCAAGATCTATCTGAGTAATATGAGAATTAACTAATTCACGTCCCCTGGTCCAAAGCCCTCTTGCTGCTACATTCCATCCTCTATTATCCTGCTGATTATATTCAAAACCAAATGATACCGCATGATTAAGTATATTAGCCTCACCAGTAGCCATTACCCTGTATTGATATGAATCATTCAAACCACGGCCTCCCGGAGTACCACCAGGCAAATTATAGAAGCCGTATACATTTCCACCCTGAATGCCTCCCAGTCCGCTACCATTCAATAATCCGCCTCTACCTCTGACATTTGTTATATTATCATAATTCCCTGCAATTTCATCGAAGAAACCACCAATATAATTCCCTGTCATTTCATCGTAGGTACCAAAATATTGATTATTCCATGCAGCATATCCATAATTCCTGTCAGAATCAGGTGTAAATATAATTTTTGTATCCATGTATGCATTCATTTTATACACACCATCCGGATAACCGGGAATAGTATCGGTATATGCATAAGTTGGTTCCTTGATCTGATCGTACCACCCAACATGGCCATAATCAAATAAATTATCTTTATGTACAGAGTGCTCATTCATACCATAATTATGATATATCTGTCCGGTCACACTATACCATGCATTTTTTATAATTGAAGATGATCTCTCTTCATCCACACCAGATTGTCTAGCAAATTCGTGTCTGAAACGTAACCAGACTCTATAATTATAATTCATTGCGCGGACATTATTATCCCAGTTAAACATGGAATTACCACCATTATAATTAATATTATCGCTATAACTGCCGGATAGTCCCAGAGTCAGGTTAATATTATCGCTGGCAGTAAAAACAAATTTTCCGTTAAGTGAAAGATTTAAATGCTTTTGTCCTGGAGTAATATGTACCTTTTCAAAAGGATTTAAAAAAGTTGTATCCGGAAAAACTGCTTCATCCATGTGCATATATTCGGCATTTTTGTTTGCGACTCCACCTCCTGTTAAACGAATAGGATTTTCAATTAAATAATCGCGAACCTCATCTCTGGCTTTATATTCAATATATCTTGGATGATAGGAATCTCTGGTACCTGAATATTCCGCTGTAAGAAAATAACCTAATAAGGGTTTTACAACACCGGGATTATTCGGGTCTTTTCTTGTTATTAGAGGACCTGACAATGATAAAGAAAGAATATTTTGTCCTGTATTATCAATTATCTCTGTAGTTTGCCAGTTAATACTTGCATATGTTTTATTGGTTGGTGCTTTTGTTGTAATATTAATTACACCACCACTCATATTTCCATATTTAGCTCCCAGTCCACCGGTTATTACCTGAACCTGTTCTCGGGCAGCAGCAGGCACATTAAGAGCCCCTCTAATTCTAATACCGTCGACCATGTAAACATTACCTCCTTCACGGTCGCCTCGTATTGTTCCAATCTCACCTCCTCTTGAGTTAACACCGGCTACCGTTGAGGCAACAGAAGCAACAGACCGCCCAGACATTTTCTCAATGGCCTCTGCGGTAATAGTTTCCCCTGTTTGGGTATTATCCTTATCAATCAAAGGAATTTTATAAGCTATTTTTACAACCTCATCGATCTGGGTTGTTGAAGGAGATAATTCAAAATTTTGAAAAACCACCTTATCAGCTTGAATTAAAAAATTAGAAAGTTCACTTGAATTATAACCAACACTTGAAACTTTCAAAACATAGGTTCCAATTGGAGCTGTGGCAAAAAGATAACTTCCGTCAAATTCGGAATACGCTCCTTTAACCTGAACTCCATCAGACAAAATCAATATTGTTGCAAATGGTATTGGCTCTCCGGTACTTTTATCAGTTACTGTACCTTTCAGGGTACCGTTTTGAGCAAACAATCCACTTGTTGCAACAAATGCTAAAACTACAAATAGTATTTTTCGAAACATAATCAATGGTTTGTGATGAATATTATTCTTAATTAAAAATAGAAATCGTAAATGTATATAATATGTAATGAATTTTCCAATTTTTTTTATAAAAAAAGCTTCTAAATATAATATTTTAAATGTATTTACGTTGCAGAATAGTAGACATTATTACAGCCTTTCTCAGATCAAAACCTTCAACATCCTTTTCTTCAACAATATACATGGGCACATCATTTGTCTCTTTTTCATCAGGGATTTGTTCTGAAAAAATCTCAGAACTTTCCATTTTTTCCCCATACGAATTTTTAGTCATATCCACCGGCAGGATGTCAAAGTCTGAGATAGTATTTTCAATACTTTCAACTTCAGCAACATCTTCAGCATAAGCTAATTCTGCCCTAATTGTTCTTTCATTAACAGGATTGTTCTTTTCTTGGTTAAGTTTCTTTTTTCTAAACAGCACACTGATTAGAAAGGCACCTATTCCTATAATAAGGAATAAATTGTCAAGGTTGAAGTCCATATATTCTATAAATGCAAAATCATTTAAAAATACGTCATAATTTTTTAATATACAAGTTGCCGAGCTTGAGGCATGGCCGGGTATTAGGAAGGAAAGTTGAAATCATTATTCTTACTACATTTGCATTAATTTATATTATTAAAATGAAGGTAGATTTTATATTCAACAAAAAAACCAAACGGATTGTATTATTATTAATCTTCTCATTATCTGTTTTTTCCTGTCGTGAACAAGAAGATTATATTCCCTATGTTTTCGTGGAAGAAGAAATTTACCTTACAAATCAGTCAAATAGTAATTTGAGGGTTCCGGGTGGTTACCTGATTATTCCTGAAAAGGGAGTTAATGGTATTATTCTTTACAGAAAGAGTTTGGGAGAATATGATGATTTTGTAGCTTTTGATCTCACATGTTCATATCAGCCAACAGAAAATTGTGTTGTAGAGGTCGACAGTAATTATGGAATCTTTCTTGAATGCCCATGTTGTGGTTCAAAATTTTATATTTATGATGGTTATGTAGCAGAACCACCGGCCAAACGACAATTAAGCCAGTATAGAACCAGCTTTAATAATAACATTGTAAGAATCTTCAATTAGATCTAATATCGATAATGGTCAGCTTTAAATGGCCCGTTTTCAGGTATTCCAATATAGTCTGACTGTTCTTTTGAAAGCCTGGTTAATTTAACACCAACATGTTTGAGATGAAGTCGTGCAACTTCCTCATCAAGATATTTTGGCAATCTGTAAACACCGGGTTTATAATCCTTTTCCCACAAATCGATTTGTGCAAGCACCTGATTAGTAAATGAATTACTCATTACAAACGAAGGATGTCCTGTTGCACAACCAAGGTTTACCAGCCTGCCTTCTGCAAGCAATATTATTGAATGTCCATCTTTAAAATGAAACTGATCAACCTGAGGTTTAACTGTTTCCTTCCTAATACCCGGCCATGCCTCAAGCTCGGCAACTTGTATTTCATTATCAAAATGGCCTATATTGCAAATAATTGTTTTATCTTTCATTTTAGCCATATGATCTGCTTTTATCACATCCTTATTTCCTGTTGCTGTAACAAAAATATTTCCTTCTGTTAATGAATCTTCAACCGTAGAAACTTTAAAACCTTCCATTGAAGCCTGAAGTGCACAAATTGGGTCTATTTCAGTAACAATAACTCTGGCACCATATTGCATCATCGACTTAGCGCAACCTTTCCCAACATCTCCATAACCACATATTACAACAACTTTTCCGGCCAACATAATATCAGTAGCTCTTTTTATACCATCAGCCAATGATTCCCTGCAACCATACAGATTATCAAATTTTGATTTGGTTACTGAATCATTAACATTTATTGCCGGAAATAATAATTTCCCTTCTTTTTCCATTTGATAGAGCCTGTGTACTCCTGTAGTAGTTTCTTCTGAAACTCCTTTTAAGTTATTCATAACTTTTGTCCATCTTCCGGCACCTTCATAGAAGGTCTTTTTTATACACTTCAATAATTCCAATTCATCTTCAGCGCCTGTCTTTTTCTCTAAAACAGATGGATTTTTCTCAGCCTGGTTACCAATATCAACCATCATTGTAGCATCACCGCCATCATCAACAATCATATCGGGGCCTGTACCATCGGGAAAGCTAAGAGCTCGTTCTGTACACCACCAATATTCTTCCATGCTTTCTCCTTTCCATGCAAAAACAGGAATCCCCGTTTTTGCTATTGCTGCAGCAGCATGATCCTGGGTTGAAAAAATATTACATGAGGCCCATCTAACCTGCGCCCCAAGTTCAGTTAGAGTTTCTATTAATACCGCAGTTTGAATTGTCATATGGAGAGAACCCGTAATTTTAGCTCCTCTCAGAGGTTTTGATTCTCTGTACTTTTCTCTTAAGGCCATTAATCCGGGCATTTCATGCTCAGCCAGAATAATTTCTTTTCTTCCCCAATCTGCAAGATTAATATCTTTTATTTTATACCCACAAGTTTCAATATTCTCTAATTTATCCATAATTTTTTATTGTTTTTAAAACCGACCACAAAAATAAGCTTTTTTTGCTTTTCTTAATCACTTATTTCCACTGATAGTATTTGTTTTGTTTTTATTTTATCTTTCTTCAGCTGGATTTTTAGTTCTTCCACTCCCATAAATCTAATTTCATTGCGAATTTTAGAATAAAAATACAGATCAATATTTTTATTATATATATTTTCCTTAAAATCAAAAATATTTACTTCAATTGTCCTTATATTTTGTTCACTAATAGTAGGCCTTTTTCCTATGTTAAGCATTGCACTATACATATGCTCACCAATACCAATCTTCACTGCATATACCCCATCACCCGGAATAATAATATTCTTGTTGTTTATCTGTATATTGGCAGTCGGAAAATTAATAGTCCGGCCAAATTCAGATCCATGAACAACTTTACCCTGTATCTTAAAAGTATATCCAAGAAATTTATTTGCCAAAATAATATCGCCTTTTAATAAGGCACTTCTTATTCTGGTTGAACTAATATTAACATTATCTGTTTTCAGCCCCTCTACATTTATAATATTAAAACCAAATTTTGCTGCATATTGATCATATTCAAGCTGGCCCCCATATCTTTTATGTCCAAACTTATGATTGAAGCCAACTATTAATTGTTTAATTCCAATTTTATTAACAAGAATTTTTTCAATAAAATCACCTGCAGAAACTTTCGCAAAAGAACTATCAAATGTTTGTATTATTAAGTGATCAATTCCAGCCTTCTCAAGCAATTTAATTTTATCTTCAATTGTATTAAGCAGAAATATTTTGTTTTCTTGCCTGTCGAGAATTAATCTTGGATGGGGCCAAAGAGTAAAAATAACAGATTCACCATCAAATTCTTTTGCAGTTTTTTTTAACTGATCAATTATTTTATGATGTCCTCTGTGCACTCCGTCAAAAATACCAATTGTAACAACCGGATTCTTAACATCAAATTTTTCAAGTTTTCTGTATACTTTCACAATCTGTTAAAACAGTTAAATTTACTTTGGTAAAAGTATAAAAATGTGAGAGATTGTTATAAAAATCTTAAGTGATATATCATTATTGATAAAAGATTCTGATTATATTAGCGTTTAAATTATTTCCAATCAGTTTAATTTTGAGTACAAAAAATATATATTTTGCCTCCGATACTCACTTTGGGTTCCCAAACAGGAAAGAAAGCCTTGTTCGTGAGAAGATGTTTGTTAAATGGCTTGACGAGATTAAGAACCATACAAAAGAATTATACCTTCTTGGTGACATTTTTGATTTCTGGTTTGAATATAAAAAGATAGTGCCGAGAGGATTTACCCGTCTATTAGGCAAATTAGCTGAATTTACTGATGCCGGCATTCCTGTCCACTTCTTTTGCGGTAATCACGATTTATGGATATTCGACTATTTGCCTAAAGAAAGCGGAGTTATTCTCCATAGGGAGCCTTTGACTATTTCTTTGCAAGGTAAAAAGTTTTATCTGGCACATGGAGACGGATTAGGCCCTTTCGACAAAAAATTTAAAATATTAAAGAAAATTTTCACAAACAGCTTGGCTCAATGGTTTTTTGCAAGGCTTCATCCAAATACTACTATTCGTATTGCAGAAAGATGGTCGAGAAGCAGCAGAAATTCACATGGCGAAATTACTTATGAAGGTCCTGATAAAGAATGGCTTATAATTTATGCCCGCGAATTAATAAAAGAACAAGATATAGACTTTCTTGTTTTTGGGCACCGTCATTTTCCGAACGATCTGAAACTAAATGAAAAATCAAGATTCATAAATCTTGGCGACTGGATCACAAATTTTTCTTATGGTGTTTTCGATGGAAATGAATTCTACCTGAAATCTTATACTGATCCGAAAAAAGATTTTAAGCGCACATTATAATAAAAGAGACTGCAATATTGGAAAGCAAATAGTATTTAAACAATAACAAGGGGTTGCAACCCCTTGTTATTATAGTTTTTAGTATTGTAAATTGCGCTAATAATCTTAGATATATTCTATTTTTTTATTCTCATTGCGTAGAAAGATCTGTAAACAAAGATCAATCCGATAATAAAAAATATTGCACCAATAACTTTAGATAAATCCGCTGTTCCGGATACACTAGCATGTTTACCCATTTCTATTGAAATTTCAGCAGCCAGTAATCCAAATAATGTTGAGAATTTAATTATTGGGTTCAGAGCAACAGATGAAGTATCTTTAAAAGGATCACCAACAGTATCACCAACAACAGTAGCAGCATGTAAAGGGCTGTTACTTTCTTTAAGATCAACTTCAACTACTTTTTTTGCATTATCCCATGCTCCACCTGCATTGGCCATAAACATTGCCTGAAATAAGCCGAAAATTGCAATAGAAATAAGATAAGAAACAAAAAAGTTAGGATCGAAAAATGCAAAAGCGAGAGTTAATGATAACAGAACAATAAAAATATTCCACATCCCTTTTTGAGCATATACAGTACAAATTCTCACAACAGATTTAGAGTCTTCTATATCAGCCTTTTCTTTATCGAGATTAATATTTTTCTTAATAAATTCAACTGCTTTATGGGCTCCTGTAGTAACCGCCTGTATTGATGCTCCTGAGAACCAATATATTACAGCTCCACCCGTAATGAAACCGAGTATAACCGGTGCATCTGTTAATTCTATATGAAGTAATCCGGCCTTTTTCAGAATAAGGATTATTGAGAATATCATGGTTGTAGCACCAATAACAGCTGTTCCTATAAGTACAGGTTTTGCAGTTGCTTTAAAAGTATTCCCTGCAGAGTCATTTTCCTCTAGAAAATGCTTACCCTTTTCAAATTGAGGTTTAAATCCAAAATCTTTTTCAATTTCTTCATCAATCCCTTTTATTTTTTCAATTTGTGAAAGTTCAAAAACCGATTGGGCATTATCTGTAACCGGCCCATAACTATCAACAGCAATTGTGATAGGCCCCATTCCAAGAAAACCAAATGCTACCAGTCCGAACGCAAAAACCGATGGAAATTCCATTACAGAATCAAATCCAAGAGTAGAAATCAGAAAAGCTATAAGCATTAAAAAAACAATAACCATTCCTTTCCAGAAAGCTGAAAAATTACCTGCAACCAAACCTGATAAAATAGTAAGTGATGCTCCACCTTCACGTGAAGCGATAACAATTTCTTCAACATGTCTTGACTTTGAGCTTGTAAAAGCTTTTGTAAATTCAGGTATTATTGCAGCGGCAAATGTACCACAACTTATTATTGCTGAAAGTTTCCACCATAAACCTTCTACACCAATATTAGATAATAGCATATAGCTGATAATAAAGGTGGCAATTATTGATATTATTGACCCAGTCCATACCAGACTGGTAAGAGGTGCTTCAAAATTAAATTTATCTGACTTGCCATATTTTGCTTTAGCAATTACTTGATTTATCTGATATGATAAAACAGAAGTAAAAACCATAATAAGGCGCATAATAAATATCCATGCAATAAGAGAGGCTTGAAACTCAACACCTATTACAGCAAGAATAATAAATGATATTAATGCAACGCCTGTCACGCCATATGTTTCAAAACCATCAGCAGTTGGACCTATACTATCGCCGGCATTATCACCTGTACAATCAGCAATTACACCAGGATTTCGCGGATCATCTTCGCCAATATTAAAAACAAGTTTCATCAGGTCTGCACCAATGTCGGCGATTTTTGTAAAAATACCACCTGCAATTCTAAGAGCACTGGCACCAAGTGATTCTCCTATAGCAAATCCTATAAAACATGCGCCGGCTGCTTCTCCAGGAACAAATAATAAAATGACCAGCATCATAATAAGTTCAACACAAATAAGTAATAGTCCTATACTCATACCAGATTGAAGAGGGATAGACATTACATTAAAAGGTTTGCCTGTAAGAGATGTAAAAGATGTACGGCAGTTTGCAACTGTATTGATTCTTATTCCATACCATGCTACACCATAAGATCCTAATATTCCTAAAACCGTCCATAGTAATATAAGTAACACTTTCGGTAATTTAACATCACTAAGTCCAAAGAAATAGTAAAAAATAGCTGCTCCTATTATTGCAAATAAAATAATAAGAAATCTTCCTTGTTGAATAAGATATGTTTTACAAGTTTCATAAATTGTATTTGCAACGTCAAGCATTGATTTATGAACAGGCATTTTCTTAATTCTTTTATATTGCCATAAGCTGAAACCTAAACCCAAAATAACAATTATACTACCATAAAAAAGCAGATCCCATCCAGACACTTCAGATCCAAAGATGTTGAATATAGCCTTCGACAAGTCAGGAACAACAAGATCAGCTTCTCCAGCCGTAGCAAAGGCAGGAAAAATTAATAATATTAATATACTCACAAACAAATTTCTTTTCATAACCAATAGTTTAAATTAGATCACTATGTCTTTTTTAGTGCGTACAAAAATAATTATTTATTTCTCATATAAAAACAAGCTTTGGCAAGATAGTATTAATATGGTTTCAAAACATACTAATACATTTATATTAATCCCTGCTTAAACCCCTAAATATCTGATTTCCGTGCACAACGTAATTATTTATAATATATTATCCACTTCCTTAAGAAGCATAGTAATTTTACCTCATCAGCATTTTAAAATATATAATATATTACAAATTTTGTACGATTCCGCACACAGTTTGTTACATAACCGTTCAGGACAGCAGTTAATTTCTTAGCACCAATACGGCCTCTTTGTTCTTGTTTTTCTGCATTTTACGATTTTTGGCACAATAAATGTTAGTAATCTAACCAAAGACGAAAAATGAAAGACGAAAAAAAAATGAAAACAACAAAAATAAAATATACCACGATAGTATTTCTGGCACTGTTAATGTCAACATTTACAATGTTCAGATCATTTGCTAATGAAGATACCATAATCATCAAAAAAAATGAGGTAGTTGTCAAAATTGACAATGATTCAATTAATAAAAGAGTTACTGAACTTGAAAATCTGATTAAGGACTTATTATCAAAATATGATTATCTGGACATTAACATAACATTTAAGCATAAAAATGAGAACCATGTTGAAAGTTGGATGATGGACAATAATTATTTTGAAGATGAGGCTGAAAAAGATGTTGTTGAAGATTGGATGTTAGATGATAATTATTTTTCCGGAGAGAACCCCGAAGGTGAATCAGAAAATGAAATAAAAAACTGGATGATGGATGACAATTATTTTGATCTTGAGGCAGAAGAAGGTGCTATTGAAGATTGGATGATGGAGGATAATTATTTTAATAACTAATAAAGCAAGGTTGATCCATATATAGTACTGTCCTGTTTCTAAGGCAGGCAGTACTTTCTCAAAAAAGTAATAATTAAAATATATAAAAGAATGAAAACAAAAAACAAAATATTTACCCTGATAGCCGTAGCATTATTAATGAGTTTGAGCACAGGAACAGGATTCTCAAAAGAAGGAGATTTTACTAATAGAGTAAAAACAATTGTAAACAGATCAATAGATTATCCTGCATTTGCAATTGATGAAAATATTAAAGGTGTTGTTTTATTAAACTATTCTGTTGAAGCAGATGGAAGTATTACTGTAAATGAGATAGAGGCAAGCAACATCCGTTTCAGAGATCATGTAATAAAAGAATTAAGTAAAATAAAAATTAAGGGTATTAACCGTAAAACTATGGATAATACTGTAAGGAGCAAGTATATTTTCAAGTAGATGTTTTCTCAAAACAATCAATGGTGGAAAAGCCCGGTTTTAATAACCGGGCTTTTTTTTATCCTGCCCACAATTCACGATCGAGGCTTCTGTATTGTATCTACTATATCAAGAGCAAAAATCCGGAACTATTGAAATTCGTGAAGCCCATACAAATCTTCTCAATGATGCCAGGACCGCAAATGTTGAATATGTAATTGTTTAAAAAAATCATATATTTAAATAAAAAAAACAAGCTATGAAAAATGTATTTATTACGATTATCCTGTTATTTTGTTATACTACAGGTTTTTCTCAAATCATTGATGCTGAAAAAATTTTTAAAACCAGATCAACCGATATCTCTGACGGCTGGCAAAAAGGTGGAACAATTATTTTAAACATGTCTCAGGTATCATTAACTAATTGGGCTGCAGGTGGTCAAAATTCAATTTCAGGAAACGGACTCTTAAGTTTATTTGCTCATAAAAAAAATGGGGCTAGTTCATGGCAAAACTATCTCGATATTGGGTATGGTACTATCAAGCAAGGAAAAAAGGCAATTTGGTGGAAAACAGATGACAAAATTGATTTTACTTCAAAATATGGTAAAAAAGCATTTTCCGGCTGGTATTATGCTGGTTTACTGAATTTCAAAACCCAGATGACACCAGGATATAATTATCCTGATGAAAGCACAAAAATATCTGATCTGCTTGCTCCAGGTTATTTGATAGGGGCAATCGGACTGGATTATAAAAAAAATGATAATTTCACAGCTTTTTTTGCACCTCTTACAGCAAAAACCACTTTTGTTAAAAATCAGACTCTTGCTGATGCAGGAGCTTTTGGAGTGGAGCCCGCCAACTATAGTCCTGATGGAGAAATGCTTAGTAAAGGAGAAAATATCAGGACAGAGTTTGGTAGTTATATCAGACTCTTTTATATGAAAAATCTAATGGAAAACATATCCATGCAAACAAAATTAGATTTGTTTAGTAATTATCTTAACAATCCACAAAACATTGATATAAGTTGGGAAGTGTTACTGTCAATGAAGGTGAATAAATATATTTCTGCTACATTATCAACTCATTTGCTTTATGATGATGATGTAAATATAGCAACTGACACTGATAATGATGGCATAACAGATTCAAATGGTCCAAAGACACAGTTCAAAGAGGTTCTAGGTGTTGGATTCTCATATAAATTTTAATTATTAACCCGATAAAATTATTATCATGGATACTGAACAAATCTTAAATCAAATCACTAAAATTATAGTTGATTATGGACCAAGGCTAATTGGGGCAATTGTAGTTTGGATAATTGGTGTATGGCTAATCAAGAGATTCAAAAGGGGATTTATCAAACTCCTGGATAAAAGGGAAACTGATAAATCTCTAAAACCATTTCTTATAAGCCTTATAGGAATACTGCTAAAGGTTATGCTTGTAATTAGTGTATTGAGTATGATGGGGATTAAAATGACCGCATTTATTGCAATATTAGGAGCAGCAGGACTTGCAGTTGGAATGGCTCTTTCAGGCACTTTGCAAAATTTTGCTGGTGGTGTTATGATTTTGCTTTTTAAGCCCTTCAAAGTTGGTGATTTTATAAATGCACAAGGTCACACTGGAGGAGTTAAAGAGATTCAGATTTTTAACACTATTTTAAAGACCCCTGATAACAAAACAATAATAATTCCTAATGGAGGTTTGTCGAATTCATCAATGATCAATTATTCAACTGAGGAACAGAGGAGAGTTGACTGGACATTTGGAATAGGATATGGTGATGATGTTGATAAAGCAAAGGAGCTAATTCAGAGTCTATGTAATGAAGACTCAAGAATTTTTAAAGACCCGGAAGTTTTTATTGCTATATCAGAATTAGCTGATAGCTCTGTTAATCTTACTGTTAGAGCCTGGCTTAAAGGTGTTGATTATTGGAATGTTTTCTTTGAAATGAATGAAAAATTTTATAAAAATTCTAATTCTGCAGGAATAAATATTCCTTTTCCACAGATGGATATCCACCTTCACAAAAATTATCAACTATAATAATTTTAAAAGTATTCTCAACTTGATGTTTTCTTAAAACAATAAATGGTAAAAAAGCCCGGTTTTAATAACCGGGCTTTTTTTATCCTGCCCACGATTCACGATCGAGGCTTCTGTATTGTATAGCTTCTGAGAGATGCTCGGGAAGAATCTCAATTGAGTTTTCCAGATCTGATATTGTTCTTGAAACTTTTAATATTCTGTCGTATGCACGGGCTGATAAACCGAAACGTTCCATAGCTTTCTTTAATATCTTTTGCCCGGATTCATCTATTCTGCAATATTTTCTTAACATTCTAACATCCATCTGAGAGTTACAATGTATGTTTTCATATTCAGAAAATCTTTCTTCCTGAATTTTTCTTGCATTAACTACTCTTCTACGTATATCAATGCTGTCCTCTGATTTTATTTTAGCAGATAATTTATCGAATGTAACAGGAACTACTTCAATATGAATATCTATTCTATCGAGTAAAGGCCCTGATATTCTGTTTAAATATTTTTGAACAACGCCGGGAGAACACATACAATCCCTGTCAGGATGATTATAAAATCCGCAGGGACATGGATTCATCGATGCTACAAGCATAAAAGAAGCAGGGTATTCTACTGAAAATTTTGCTCTCGATATAGTAATTTTTCTATCTTCAAGTGGTTGGCGCATTACCTCCAGAACATTCCTTTTAAACTCCGGCAATTCATCAAGGAATAAAACACCATTATGCGATAATGATATTTCACCAGGCTTAGGAAAGGCTCCTCCTCCTACAAGGGCAACATCACTTATTGTATGGTGCGGTGACCTGAATGGCCTGTTTGTCATTAAAGATGTATTTGATTTTAATTTCCCTGCAACAGAATGAATTTTTGTTGTCTCAAGTGCTTCGTTAAGTGAAAGTGGCGGAATAATACCCGACAATCTTTTCGCCAGCATGGTCTTGCCCGCTCCCGGCGGGCCAACCATTATTATATTATGCCCTCCTGCAGCAGCAACCTCAAGCGAGCGCTTTACATTGAATTGCCCTTTCACATCCGAAAAATTTACACCGGTCTTATTAACCTGATTAAAAAATTCCTTGCTAATGTTAATAAGAGTTGGTTTAAGCTCAGATTTTCCATTAATAATATCAATAACTTCTTTCAAATTATCTGCTCCATATACATCAATACCATTGGTAACAGCTGCTTCACGGGCATTGGCTTTTGGTAAAATAATTCCCTTAAATCCTTCATCCATAGCCTTTATAGCAATGGGCAAAACACCACTAATACATTGCAAACTTCCATCAAGTGATAATTCGCCCATAATAACAAAATCGTTTAAGCTTTCAGCTGAAATCTGATCATCAGCAGCAAGAATACCCACAGCCAAAGGCAAATCATAAGCTGAACCTTCTTTTTTTATATTAGCAGGAGCCATATTAATAACAACCTTTCTTCCGGGCCAATGACAACCAATAGTATGAAATGCAGAATTTATTCTCTGCTGGCTCTCTTTAACAGCATTATCAGGTAAACCAACCAGATGAAAACTTATTCCCATTGTAACACTCACTTCAATAGTAATGGTAGTTGCGTTTATTCCATAAACAGCGCTGCCAAAAGTCTTTACAAGCATATTATTTTACTTATTACTTATTCGGTATATAATAAGATATATGCAATCGGGAGTGGAATAAGGAAATTGGGGTCTGGGTTCTGGGTTCTG
>JBHOTF010000043.1:0-18904 GCA_042584005.1 Bacteroidota bacterium | reverse complement strand
AGTAATACAGGCAAGATTAATATTTTATAAGGCTACAGGGGCCAGAATTGAGATTTTCTGTCTTGAGCCACATGAGCCTTATGATTATGCCAAATCTTTTGCTGAGAAAAAACAATCAATATGGAAATGTCTTGTTGGTAACCTCAAAAAATGGAAAAACGGATATCTCGAAAAAAAAATACAGATAGATAACAAAGATTACCTAATTAAAATTGAGCAAACCGGAAATGAAAAAGATGCGGTTTTAATCAAATTCAGTTGGAATGGGAATATTAGTTTTGCTGAAGTTCTTGATAAGGCAGGGGCTACTCCTATTCCACCATATCTTAACAGGGAATCGGAAAATTCTGATAAAGAAAGATATCAGACAATTTACTCAAAAAATAAGGGATCTGTTGCTGCTCCTACAGCCGGACTTCATTTCACAGAAAATGTATTTGAATCCTTAACAAATAATAATATCGGCAAAATTGAGCTAACACTTCACATTGGAGCAGGCACATTTAAACCGGTAACATCAGAACATATAGGCGGACATGATATGCATGCCGAAAAATTCATAATAAATAAAAATACTCTTGAAAAGCTTATCAAAAATAAGGATAGAATTATTTCTGTTGGGACAACATCATTGAGAACTCTTGAAAGTTTATACTGGATTGGCAGAAAAATATTATCTGGTGAAATAAATGATTGTAATAATATTTTTGTTGATCAATGGGATCCTTATAGATTTACAGATCAAATTACTACAGATGAAGCTTTTAATGCAGTACAAGGACTTCTAATAAAAAACAAAGCAGATTACCTGAATGCCACAACAAAGATTATTATATTACCAGGATATAAATTCAGGCTTGTAAAAGGACTGATTACTAACTTTCATATGCCAAAAAGCACATTACTTATGCTGGTTGCTGCGTTTATTGGCGATGACTGGAAAAAAGTATATAATTATGCTTTGGATAATAAATACAGGTTTTTAAGTTATGGTGATAGTTCATTATTATTACCTGAAAGAGGTAAAACAGAATAAAAAAGTATTATGAATAAATACCTGCCTACATCAGCTAAGGAAATGAAACTACTTAGTTGGGAAACTCCTGATGTAGTTCTATTTACAGGCGATGCATACATTGACCATCCGGCATTTGGGATTTCTGTTATTGCCAGAATACTTGAAAATGAAGGCCTGAAAGTAGCCATTGTAGCTCAACCTAACTGGAAGGATGATCTGCGGGATTTTAAAAAGTTTGGCCGCCCCAGACTTTTTTTTGGTGTTAGCGCAGGAAATATGGATTCGATGGTTAACCATTATACTGCTAATAAACGTTTACGGTCGAACGATGCATATACTCCCGGTAACAAATCAGGTTTCAGGCCAGATTATGCTTCTATAGTATATTCCAATATATTAAAAAAACTATTTCCTGATGTTCCGGTAATTCTTGGTGGTATAGAAGCATCCTTGCGCCGGCTTACACATTATGATTATATATCCGGTAATCTTAAACCCGGAATATTAATCGATAGTAAAGCAGATATGCTTGTATACGGCATGGGAGAAAAAACTATTTGTGAAATATCCAGGCAACTTCTTGAAGGAAAAAGTATTAAAGAAATTCAAAATATCCCACAGACCTCATTTTTCACTGCTGATAAAACATATTCAGAAAATAATTATGGTTGGGAAAGTTTAAAGCTGCATTCTTTTGAAGTTTGTTTGAAAAGTAAAAAAAAGTTTGCCGAAAACTTTAAACATATAGAAGAAGAGTCAAATAAACTTAAAAGTGCCAGGTTAATTCAGCCGCATGCAAATGGTTTTATTATAGTAAATCCACCACAAAATTTATTAACAGAAAAAGAACTGGATTCATATTACAAGCTACCCTTTACCAGGCTGCCTCACCCCAGATATGCTTCCAAAGGAAATATACCTGCATATGAAATGATAAAATATTCAGTGAATATTCACAGAGGATGTTTTGGTGCATGCAGCTTTTGTACTATATCTGCTCATCAGGGGAAATTTATTACCAGTAGATCGGAAGAATCGGTTCTTACTGAACTGAAAAAGATAATTGATATGCCCGGATTTAAAGGTTATATCTCGGATCTTGGAGGCCCTTCTGCAAATATGTATAAGATGGAACCAGAGAACAAAAAAATATGTGAAAAATGCAAAAGGCCATCATGTTCTTTTCCTGAAATATGTAATAATCTAAACACCAACCATAAATCACTGACCGGACTTTACAGAAAATCAAGAGATCTTAAAGGAATTAAGAAAATATTTATTGGAAGTGGTGTCAGGTATGATTTATTTCTTCAGAAAAATAAAAACAAACAGATAAATAAAAACAATTCTGAATACTGCTCTGAGCTTATAAAACATCATGTTTCGGGACGTTTAAAAGTGGCACCCGAGCATAGTTCTTTCGAAGTATTAAAAACAATGAGAAAACCTCCTTTCAAACAATATTATGAACTTAACAGAATTTTTGAAAATATAAATTCTAATAATAATCTTAAACAACAATTAATACCATATTTTATATCCTCGCATCCGGGATGTAAAAATTCTGATATGGCAGAATTGGCTGTTATTTCAAAAAAACTGAGTATCAGGCCCGAGCAGGTTCAGGATTTTACTCCAACTCCAATGACACTGGCTACTGTAATGTATTACACAGGCATAGACCCATATACAGGAAAAGAAATTCATACAGCAAGGACCAAGGAAGAGAAGCTCAGTCAGAGAAAATTCTTTTTCTGGTATGAAAAAGAATACAGAAATAAAATAATCAATGAATTAAAACACACAGGACGTCAGGACATTATAAAAAAACTTTTTAACTGAGTTTTTATCTCATGATTTATAACATAATAATCATTTGCTTAGATGAGGAATAAATCCTTACTTTTATTTTTCATTTAATAATTATTTAACCCATTGAAACTATGAAAAGACTTGTTTATCTACCGCTGATTGGTTTAATATTCTCACTTGTTTCCTGCCAGGGAACTATGACAGAAGAAGAAATTATTGCAAAAGCTGCAAAGATCCATGAAAAAGTATTCACAATTGATACACATTGTGATACGCCGATGAAACTTGGCAATTATGATATGGGAGTTAAGCATGATTCACGACAGGGAGGTGGAAAAATTGATTATCCGAGAATGAAAGAAGGAGGTCTTGATGCTGAATTTTTCGCAGTTTTTATAGGACAGGGAGAACGAAGTGACGAGGCTCATGCAAGAGTAAAGGAAAGGGCATTAAAGGTTTTTGCCAACATACATAAATCTATTGAAGATAATCCCGATTTAGTGGAACTTGCTTTAACACCTGATGATGCACACAGAATAGAAAGGGCTGGCAAACGTGCTGCATTTATCAGTATGGAGAACGGTTATCCTATTGGTACAGATATTAAAAATATTGAAGAATTTTATAAGCTGGGCGCCAGATGTATTACTCTGTCTCATTCAGGAAATAATGATATTTGTGATTCTTCATCAGGAGAGGCAGAGCATAACGGCCTGTCAAAATTTGGGAAACTGGTAATTAAGGAATTTAACCGACTGGGAATTATAATTGATGTGTCTCATATTTCAGACAAATCATTTTATGATGTTATTGAATTATCAGAAGCTCCTGTTATTGCCTCTCATTCAAATGCATATGCACTTTGTAATAGTTCAAGAAATATAAAAGACGATATGCTTAAGAAGCTTGCTGAAAATGGCGGTGTAATTCAGATGTGCCCGTTAAGTTCATTTGTAAAAGATTTTCCACCTAACTTAGAAAGAGATGAAGCAAGAAAAGCTTTAGGCGAAAAATATGGTAACTGGCGTGAACTGAGTGATGAAGACAGGCAGGCCTATAGAACAGAATCAAGAGAAATTGATAAAAAATTTCCCCGTCCATCAGCTACATTATCAGATTTCGTAGATCATATTGACCATGTTAAGGAGGTTGCAGGTATTAATCATATAGGAATTGGAAGCGACTTTGATGGAGGAGGTGGAATTGAAGGAATGTACGATGTAAGTGAGATGGGAAATATTACTGTAGAGTTGGTTAGAAGAGGATATACTAAAGAGGAAATAAGAAAGATCTGGGGCGAAAATACAATGAGGGTAATGAGAGAAGTTCAGACTCTGGCAGAAAAAAAATAATTAAAAGCTTTTGGGTCTAATATAATCGTCCCTGCCATGTATTGATTTGCTGAAGCCGTTTTTCCATTTTATCAACAAATTCAAAATTTTTCAATCCCCATCGGGGGCTGATGAGCATATTTAACGGAGATTCACTGATAAATCTTTCTATAATAATTGATGGGTTCAGGTGTTCAATAAATTCAATTACCAGATCAATATAATCGTCAGCAGAATAATTAATAAATAATTCAGGCCTGCTTTTAAAATACCAAGCCAGTTTTGTGTCTTTAATTATCTGAAGCTGATGTAGTTTTAATGTTTTTATTGGTAACTCAGATAGTTTTTTTGCATGTGAAATAATTATATTCCTGCTTTCTCCTGGTAATCCTATTATCATATGTGCTCCTGTACTAATTCCTTTTTCAGCAATTCTCTTTACAGCATATGATGATTCTTCATATGTATGCCCACGATTAATAAAAGCAAGAGTAGGATTGTAAGTTGATTCAATTCCAATTTCAACAGAGATATAATATTTTTCTTTTAGTTTCTGCAGGTAGTCAAGCAATTCATTTTCTAAACAATCGGGACGGGTGGCAATCACAAGACCTATTACAGAAGGATGTAATAGTGCCTCTTCGTATAATTCTATTAATTTATCAAGTTGGCTATATGTATTAGTATATGCTTGAAAATATGCCAGATACTTTTGGGTTTTATATTTTTCTTTAAAGAATGATATGCCACGATTCAACTGATCTGTAATAGATATTTCCGGTTTACAATACTCCGGGTTAAAAGTTTTATTATCACAATAAATGCATCCCCCGTATCCCTTTTTTCCATCCCTGTTAGGGCATGTAAAACCGGCATTAACAGAAATCTTTTGAACCCGTTCAGAAAAAAGGCTTTTTGAATATACAGAATAAGAATTGTAGTTTCTCCCTGCCCAATTCAGATCAGCTCCCATATAATAATTAGTTAATTATTCCTTTTTGAAACCATACATATACATCATTTTATCGAATATGGCTGTGTTTTCGAATATACCGGAAAAATTTTCGGAACCCGGACCGAATGCAAATACAGGAACCATTACTCCAGTATGGGCACCAGTAGTAAATTTTCCAAAAACAGAATCTTTGGCAAAATCTCCTCCATTTAAGCTAAATCCTCCTGTTTCATGATCGCCAGTTACAATTACCAGGGTATTTCCATCTTGTTCAGCAAAATCGAGTGCAATTCCAACTGCTGTATCAAAATCAAGTACTTCTTTTATTATTCCTGATGTATTATGGCCATGTGCTTCCCAGTCTATCTGTGAACCTTCTATCATTAGAAAAAAACCTTCAGGGTTTTTATTAAGAATATTAATTGCAGTTTTTGCTGCCTGAGGAAGCATATCACCTCTTCCTTTCAGCATTGATGGTGGATGCCCTTCACTAACCAAACCAATTAATTTTCCAGAATCAACATTCTGGATTTCATCCATATTGTCAAGAACATAATAATTCTTCTCACTGAATTTTTTCAGCAGATCAATACTATCTTTTCTATTATTGAAATTATCCCATCCCCCTCCTATTACAACATCAATATCTGTTTTAAGAAAATCAAGAGCAATATCTTCATATGAATTTCTGTTTTTTTGATGTGCGATAAAAGATGCAGGTGTTGCATGTGTAACTCGACAGGTTGCTACAAGTCCGGTAGACAGTTTATTTTCTTCGGCTATCTCAAGTATTGTTTTATGTGATAATGTATCTGCATCAATGCCAATTCCACTATTGTAAGTTTTTCTACCAATAGCAATAGCTGTTGCTCCGGCACCGGAATCAGTAATATAATGGCTTGAAGAATAGGTTTTTGAAAATCCAATATCTGTGCATCTTTCGAGTTCTAGACTATTAGTATTTGATGCCGTTATTCCCGCATATACATGGCTCACACCCATTCCATCGCCTATCAACAGAATAATATTTTTAACTTTTCTTTTATTTTCGTGTTGCCTATTATTATATCCACAAGAAATAAATACTAATAATACTGAAACTAAGATGCTAGTTATTATTATTCTTTTCTTCATTCTGTAAAATCTTAAATAATTATTTAATTAGTTTATCTTTTCCTTACTGATCCTGAGCCTCGCACAGTTTGATTAACATCTTCTGGCTTACCTGAATATCTAATATCTCCGCTACCATAAATATATGCATCGAGCTTTTCTGTTACATTTATCCTGGCCGAACCAGACCCCCCAATGGTAATTTCAGTATCTGATGTTTCTAATTCAAAAGCTCTTAAATCGCCAGATCCGCTTATTTTTGATTTATTAGATTTTGTTTTCCCAACAAGATAAATTGTTCCTGAACCTGTTATATGGCTTTCAATTTTATCAGCTTTCAAATTCAGTTTAACATTTCCTGATCCACTTACTGAGATATCAAGATGATCGGTTAATATTGTATTTTTTCCAATAATATCTCCTGATCCTGCAAGAGCTATAGCATCTATATATTTTAAAGTAATATATATTTTTATTGTAGCATTTCTGAAGCAAAAATTCTTATTGGAAATGATAAGCTTATTGCCTTTAACATATGTTTCTATTAAATCAATAATATTATCGTCAGCTTCAATTTCCAGTGATTGAGTATTTCCCTGAGTAATATAAACTTTTGCTGCTCCACGCAAAGAAATAGATGAAAACTCAACCAGCTTACGTTTATTTTTAATCATATGTCCTGACCCCTCTTCACACATAATACCACATGAGGATAACAATCCAAATAATAATATTAGTGCTGCAGATATTTTCAATATACTTCGTTTCATATATTAATTGTTTTTAGGTTTATCCTTCCCCTTTTTTTTTATATAATGATATTTTATGCCTTCATCAAAGTTGGAATGATCGGTTTTTTCATTAATTGCTTTCTCTCTGGTATTTATTCCTATTTTCCAATATGGAAATTCTTCAGTTTCAGCTTCATCTTCAATTTTTTCTTCCAGTTCCCAATCATATATTTTCTGTTGAGGCCCTTGTTTTCTATAGTAAACAGCAAGAACAGCACCTGCTATAAGGCCCATTAAATGGCCTTCCCATGAAACTGGTCTGTCGACAGGGAATATACCCCATATCATACTGCCATACCAAAAAGCTACAAAGAGCGAAATTGCCAATAAATTTATATTTTTTCTAATAATTCCACTAAGAAAAAGGAAAGAAAAAAAACTATATATTAAACCACTTGCACCCAGATGATAGGCCTCTCTTCCAAAACACCACAACCATATACCCTGAGCAAAATAGGATATTAATAAAACTTTATATGCCACTTTATTATAAAAATAAAATACCCCTAAACCAAGAACCAGGACAGGTACAGAATTAGAAACAAGGTGTTTAATGCCTGAATGAAGTAATGGGGATGTAATTATTCCTAATAATCCGGATAGTTTTCTGGGATAAAGACTATAAGGTGCAAAATCATAATCCATTATAATTTCGACCAACTTTATCATCCAAATAAAAAATAGAAAAAAAAGTGGAAAAACAAGACTATGCAGGAACCTTTTTTTTTCAATATTAATTGTATTGGCCATCACTTATTAGTTCAGAGTTCAGAGTTCAGAGTTCAGAGTTCAGAGTTCAGAGTTTACAAAAATCGAACCTCTTTAATTTTTATGTCAATATGACTGTAAAAGCTTTAATAATACACAATAAATATGATTATTTATAGCTAATCTTAAAAACCCAGGCATAATTACAGGGCATATTTCCTGGGTTAATTTCGGGTGATTCAATAGAAATAATATTTCCATTAATATTATGATTGAACATAATGGAGGAGCCAAGCAAGCTTACACCATTAATATTGCTTGCTTCAGGATCGTCTATCGTCAGCCCTTTTTCAGGCCATTCCTTACAAATTACATATAAAGCATTTTTCTTTTTAGTATAAAATATTTCAGAGTCTTTCTCCTTAGATCGAATCCATGGCCTTGTTCCAAATATTGATTCAGAATTTACAGAAAGCCATTCGCCAATATCAATAAGACGTTGTTGCATAATAACAGGAATTCTACCATCGGAAGTCGGACCAACATTTAAAAGCAAATTCCCTCCTCTGCTGACAATATCAATTAGTTCATGAACTAACTCTTCACTTGTATTATAATCGTCAATATTCTCATCACGGTTAAAACCATAAGAACCTCCTATTCCTCTGCTTTCTTCCCATGCATGTGCAATTCCAACCGCATCTGTATCATTATATTCACTTGAAAAATAATCACCGTGTTTTCCTGGCATATCTTTTCCGAACCTATCATTCACAACAAGTTCATTCTTGTTAGGTGCATAATTATATAACCATGCCAGAAAATCAATTGTTTTCCATTCCTGAGCAGTTTTGTCCCATTCTCCGGCATCAGAAAAAATAACAGATGGTTGATATTTTTCGACAAGCTCCTTTAACTGAGGAATCATATGATCGTCAATATATTTATCTTTAGGTATTCCGTATTTTTCAACAAGCTTCTTTTCAATAAAATATCCACTTTCTGTTCTTTGGGTTTTATTTGTTTCCCATTCAATAATTGAATAATAGAGCCCCATTTTTAATCCTTTTTTCCTTACGGCTTCTGTAAGCTCTCCCAGGAGATCTCTTTTTGGCCCGACAGTCATACTGTTCCAATCTTTTTTATATGGGCTTTTTGTTGGCCACAGACAGTATCCATCGTGATGTTTGGAGGTTAACACAACATATTTTGCACCGGAACGGGCAAAAATATCCGCCCAGGAATCAGGTTCAAAAAGTTCTGCTTTAAACATCGGACCGAACTGTCGATATTCAAAATCTTTTCCAAAATTTCTATTATGAAAATCTGCTCCTCCGTTTTTTTCATCTCCTATAACCCGGGCATAATACCACTCTGCATAAGAAGCATATAATCCTGATGTTACTTTACGCCAGGCTGGGACAGAATACACTCCCCAATGGATAAAAATTCCGAATTTAGCATCTTTAAACCATTCCGGAACCGGGCGTTTATCAATAGATTCCCATGTTGGTTCGTATTTTTGTGCCTTTAAACTTGTGCTTATGATTAGAGTAAGACAAATTATTATTAGTTTTCTTAATTGTTGAATTACTACCATTATTGTATTTTAATTAAATAAAAATACTAAGCTAATAATTATAGATTAATAAACCTTTAGTTGGTTATATTATGAAAAGATTAGAATCTTCCCCTGAGAGTTATATATATGTTTCTTCCCGATGCACAAATACCTGAAGAATATGGTCTGTATCGTTTATCAAAAATATTTTCAATCCCTGCATTCAACTGAATATGAGGATTCATTTGATAACTTAACTTCATATTCATTGTCCACCATGAAGGGGACCATGGATTCCCATTAATATCAGTTGCATACATATGTGTTTTTGCCCTTTCTGAGGGTGCAAGATTCACATAGTTAATGCTTCCACAATATTGGGAATTCAGATCAGCTTTAAACTTTTTAAGTTTAAAAACTAAATGAGTACTTCCAAAAAGAGGAACAACATGACTTAAGGGTAATCCTTCTTTGTCTTGCCCATGTGTATAATTAATATTCGTATTAAATGAAAACCAGGAAAATATTTCCGATTTAAAAGAAGCTGCTCCACCATAAATAATTGCATTATCGGTATTTACAATAGCTTCCACATTACTTAATTCACCATCATAAATTATAGAATCCAGTCCGTTAAACAAAAAATCACGCCTGACCATTGCATTATCAAGAATTGTATAAAATGCTCTTACTTCAAACTGAAATCTATCTCTTATCTGTTTTGAAACTCCAAATTCAAAATTGTAAGCATATTCAGGTTTCAAATTTTCATTTGGTACAATAACATTTCCGGGTTCAGAATCAAATATCTTTCCGGCATCATCAAGATTAGGTGCCCTAAAACCAGTTGAAAAATTGAGGTTTAATTGCAATGTTGAATCAGGATTGTGTGCAAAACCAAAACTTCCGCTTAATGCAGTAGGATTTATATCTATTATTTTAAATGGGAAATCATAAAAATCATCACTAAATTCAGAATGAAGCCTGATATGACTTAATCTTAAACCAGTAATTAGATTCAGCTTTTGGGTAATTTTGTATTTGTAACTTGAATATGCTGAAAATGTATAATAATTTGTACCCAAATCAGGATAACGACTTTCAGATGGCTGAATAATACCGCTAACCAGATTTCGTGTTTCTCCAATAGATTTTACATGATTATATACCATCTCAACACCATAATAAAAAGAATTTCCAGCATTTAGTTCCTTATCAAAATCAAGGTTTAATGAAACAATATCTACTTTTTCTGTTCTATCACGTATTTCATCTTTTCCAAATTTCCTGTCGTGACGGCTTTCTTCATATTTTTGCCATGCTGCTACTAAAGAATATTGGTCATATAAGCGTCCTTTATTTTTTTGAATAAGATTAAATGAATTCATCATCCATTTTTGCGGGCCATAATACCAGTCACCATACTTCAACTTTTCGCCGGAGTATTGAATAAGCCTATCGTAACGTGGAACATCAGAAAGCCTTGAGTAATGAAAAGTATAATCTATATCAAGATTCTTATCTGGACGATAACGAATCTTTTCCATTATATTCAGCTGTTTATACCCGGAAAATATTTGTTTGTCAGGATCAGTATTCTTAATAACAATATCATTATTATTCTGAGAAATAACATATTCATTTCGCTGGTATTCATCATTTCCAACACTTCCCATTTTAAGGTCATCAAATGAAGAATAACTCACACTACTTAAAGAAGCAAATTTTTGTGTTCCGATATTAAAATCCACATGGAAAGTCTTTTCTTTATTAGCAGTGGAGTACCTGGTTAATACATTAGTGGATACTTCAAGTATATCACTTGTGCTAAGAGATGCTTTTTTTGTATGAAAATCCATTACACCCCCTAGTGCATCACTACCATAGATTACAGATCCAGGGCCAAAAATAATTTCAGTGTTTTCTATAATATTAGGATCAATAGATATTATATTCTGTAAATTACCACTCCTGTATATTGCATTATTCATCCTGACTCCATCAACAACCAACAAAATTGAATTAGCAGCAAATCCTCTTATCATGGGACTACCACCTCCAAGTTGGCTTTTCTGAATAAATACCTGTTCGGAAGCTCCTATAAGATCAGCAGAGGTTTGAGGATTGTTAAATGCAACTTCCCTGGCATTTATTATTTCTAATTGATTGGGAACTTCATCCATTTTTTGTTCCCATTTTTTGCCAATAAAAGCAACTTCAGGAACATGAATAGTCTTTTCTTTTAGTTTGACCTTATAACCAGCTTTTTTTAATTCTTCAACTGAAAATTTCACAATATCATATGACATATGTGAGAAGGTAATTAAATCTTTTCTACTAAAAGTTTTAATATCGACTACACCTTTTGAATTAGTTATCGTTGAAGCAGTTTCGCCGGAAGATGTCTTTCCAAAAACATATACTCCATCGATAGGTTTGAGGTCAGTCTGATCTATAACTCTTACAATTTGAGAGTAAGATTGGTTAAATATTAAAATGTAAAATATTAAAAAAGCTATTTTCTTCATTTTTCCTAAATTTTTTAATCAAGAATTTATGGATCTGCTACTCAAAAACACTAAAAAGTGTATATATTACGTTTTTAGTTTTATATATAGTAATTCGCTTTTTCCATATACAAAGAGCGAGCCAATAATGAATAATTAAACAAAAATTCAAAGCTAATCTTCAAATTCATTTTTCTTAATCAAAAATTAAGCCAGATACTGGTTTTTTAGGATTTTTTAACATTTTATTATATATATATGAAAGCTTATTTCATGATTGCTTCAATATCCTTTATCTCTTTTGGTGCCTTGGCTGATACAACAATATTACCATCCTGAGTAATAAGAATATCATCCTCTATTCTAACTCCTATTTCCATGTATTTTTCCAATAATGGTTTGACTTGCTTCTTAAATTCGCTAAAGCCTTTTTTATTTACACCAAAAGCACTTCTATCCAGTCTTTCAAGCATATCTTTAGATATGTATAAACCAGGTTCAATAGTAAGAATCATTCCCGGCTTCAATTTTCCTCCACGAATACCAACATCATGAACAACAAGTCCTATAGGATGGATCATTCCATGCCGCATGTAAAAACTTCTTTGCCAAGTACTTTCAACATCAGTCATTAAACCAAGTTCATATAAACCATTATAAATTACTTCAGAAGCGGCAGCTTGTCCTGCGTATGATGCCTTCCCTGATTTCATTTCCTCAATAGCTGCCTTTTGTGATTCCAATACTATACTATAAATTTCTGCTTGCTCTTTTGTAAATTTCCCGTTAACCGGAATTGTTCTTGTAACATCTGCAGTATAATTATTATAACTTGCTCCAATGTCCATTACCAGCATAGCCCCATCCGACATTTTTTCTGAATTTTCCTGGTAATGCAAAACAGCGGTATTCGCACCTGATCCGACAATTGAAGCAAATCCCACACCTTGTGCCCCACCCTCAGTAAATGTTGTTTCAATAACATTCTGTGTCTCATATTCATACTTACCGGGCTCGGTAAATTTAAATGCATTAATATGAGCATCACAGGTAATATCAATAGCCTTATATAAATATTTTAATTCAAGTTCATCCTTTATTCCCCTCATTTCATTAGTAATACTGTTAACATAGGATATTTTAATTTTTTTATTAAATTTTTCCTCAATCTCATTTCTCGATGCCCTATCTTCTCTTTTTAAATAAACTCTTTCCTGTTTTTTGTTAATACTATTGTGTATATAATTGAATTCCTTAATCTCATAAACCTTATCTGCACCTGTCATATCCTTTACCTTATCGGGATTTGAAGATTCTACATAAATAACAAATTTATCATCCGCCTCCGGATCAATTACAGCATATGCACCATCTTCCTTATAACCTGTAAGATAGTAAAACTCAGCAGCTCTCTTGTCAATTGCAGCAGATGAAATTATTGCCATTCCCTTATTCATATTTTCCATAAGCTTTTGACGTCTGGCTTTAAAATACTTTAAATCCTCCTTTTCCTGAGCAAACACTTGTTTCTCAGGAATAATAAATAATACGAATAATATTAAGATTAGTGGGGTGAGTTTTGTTTTCATATTAATAGTTTTTAGTTATTTTGTTTAATCATATAATTTTCTGAATTCAATAGTATTGCCTGTCCATTCAAGGTATTTTTCAAAATCTGTCCATAATAATCTCAATGATTTTGTATTAACATTAGGGTGAAAGCTTATCCTTTCAGATTTTCTTAAATTTTCATCCATAAAAACATGTACCTCATTATTTTTATCATTAATTAAACCAAATGGTGTTACGGATCCCGGATCAAGACCAAGGTATTTATTTAACCTTTTGGTTGAGCCAAAAGAAATTTTACCCTGGCGTAACCTTTGTTCAAGATCTCTAATATTTAATTGCTGAGAATATTCAAGTATTACAAGAAAATGTTTATTTCCCTTATGGTTTCTAAAAAACAGGTTTTTACAATGTGTGCACTCTATATTTTTCCAATGAATTAATGCATCCTGAATAGTAGGGACAGGTGGATGTTCAAAAATATCATATTTTATATTTAAACTATTGAGCGTTTTGTATACAACATCCTCATTCATTAAACTCAATTTAGTTACTTAAAATCTCACTTTAGTCACTCTAGCTCACTTTAGTCACTTTAGTCTACTTGTTTTAAAAAACATAAATATATTAAAATTGCAAATTAATACCTACCAAAAGGAATTCAATTAACAACCAACAACAAATAACTATTATGGATTATGTATATTTGTGATTATTCAAAAAAAATGTAAACATGTTTAAAACTGAAACTTATATTAAAAGAAGAAATCAGATAAAAAAAGATGTTAGCTCTGGCATTTTACTTTTTCTGGGAAATGATGAAAGCTCAATGAATTATGCTGATAATACATACCATTATCGACAGGACAGCACATTTTTGTATTTTTTCGGATTAAACTATCCGGGGCTTGCAGCCATAATTGATCTTGATACAGGTGAAGAAATACTTTTTGGCAATGACCTTACAGTTGAAGATATAGTTTGGATGGGAACACAACCCAGCTTAGCAGAAAGAGGAAAAAATTACGGCATCAGAAAAAATTTACCTTTAAATAAACTATCTGAAACATTAAATACTGCCATTAGCTCAGGCAGAAATATTCATTTTCTTCCACCCTATCGACCGGAGAATAAGATTAAGCTATTTAACCTTATGAATATAAAACCTGCAGAATCTGCTAAAAAAGCATCTGTAGAATTTATTAAGGCGGTTGTTAAACAAAGAAATTATAAATCTGAAGAAGAAATACTGGAAATTGAAAAAGCTGTCAATGTTACTGTCGATATGCATCTGGCAGGAATGAGAATGGTTAAGCCCGGTATTACTGAAGCAGAAATTGCTGCCAAAGTAAATGAAATAGCACTTGCTTCTGGAGGACAGCTTTCATTTCCAATAATTGCCACTATTCATGGGGAAACACTTCATAATCATTATCATGGAAACATTTTAAAAAGCGGCGATATGTTTTTACTTGACGCTGGTGCTGAAACATCAATGGGATATGCAGGCGATATGTCCAGCACAATGCCGGTTGATCCAAAATTTACAAGGCGACAGAAAGAAATATATAATATATGCTTAAACGCTCATAATAATGCTATTTGCGAGCTTGCTCCCGGAAAAAAATTCCGCGAAATCCATCTTCTGGCAGCAAGAACTATCGTTGAAGGAATGAAAGATATGGGATTTATGAAGGGAAATGTGGAAGACGCGGTTTCTCAAGGTGCACATGCTTTATTTTTCCCTTGCGGACTGGGTCACATGATGGGATTTGATGTACACGATATGGAAGATCTTGGTGAAGTGTATGTTGGTTACGATGGCAAAGAAAAAAGCACTCTTTTCGGTTTAAAATCTTTGCGGTTGGCAAGAGAGCTTGAAGCAGGTTTTGTTCTTACAATAGAACCAGGTATTTATTTCATTCCTGAATTAATTGATATGTGGAAAGGAGAAAAACGTTTTTCCGAATATATTAATTATGAAAAAGTAGAAGAATATAAGGATTTTGGTGGACTGAGAAATGAAGAAGATTTTGTTATAACAGAAAATGGGGCAAGATTATTAGGAAAGCCACTTCCGAAAACAGTGGAAGATGTTGAGAATGAACACTGTTAATATAGTGACGGATGACGGCTGACAGGTGACGGGTGACGAGTAATTAGAAAGTAAAAATAGGAATTATATAATGCTTTGTTTAAGCGAATCTGATATTATTAAGGCTGTTACTTTAACAGAACTTGTAGATGCAATCGAATCGGCATTTATCATTTATGAAAAAGGTAATTTTTTTATGCCTCCAAGAATGCATATTGATTATAAAAAAAATACACTTCTGCTAATGCCATGCTTCACGGAAGATAAATTTGCAACAAAACTTGTTTCTCTATTTCCTGATAATCCGGCAATTAACAAACCTGTATTATATGGCTCTGTTTTACTTAATGACGGTGAAACAGGCGAACCGCTTGCAATAATTAACGGAGCTAAGCTAACCGCGATGAGAACCGGTGCAGTTGGAGGTGTTGCAGTTCGTTGGCTATCGGATAATAATTCAGAAACATTAGGAATTATTGGTGCAGGTGTTCAGGGGTTTCATCAGGCTTTATTCTGCCTTAATGAGAGAAATATTAAGACTCTGAATGTTTTTGATAAGAATGAAAAAGTTATTCAGGGATTCATCAATAAGATTCCCGAATATAAAAAAAATATTAAAATATGCAGGTGTAAAAGCTCTGAGGAAGTACTGGATAATTCTGAAATTATTATAATGGCTACTACTTCAACTAAGCCCGTATTAACTGAAAAATCAGAAAAACTAAAAGATAAAACCTATGTAGCAATTGGTTCCTATAAACCTGAAATGAAAGAATTTCCGGCAGCATTATTTCATCTGGCCGATCAATATTTCATTGACACTGAACATGCTATGGAAGAATCGGGAGATCTTATTGATCCTCTTAATAACAATTGGTTCAATAAAGAAAAAATTTATACGGCAGGTAAACTACTTTCAGGAGAAATAAAATTGAGTGAAAACAAAACAAGAATATTTAAATCTGTAGGAATGGCATTATTTGATCTGGTTGTGGCCGACTTAATTTATAAAAAAGCTATAGAAAAAGGTATTGGCACTTCAGTCGAAATATAATTTTAATAAAACAAAAATCTAAAATTCAATTCTGACTAATGTTTAAGAATTTTAAATGGAAACCACCTTACAACTGGGAAATAATCAAGACTATTGACCTTCATACATGTGGTGAGCCATTACGAGTTTTTACTGAAGGACTTCCTGAAATAAAAGGAAATACAATTTTAGAGAAACGTAAATATTTTCGCGACAATCTGGATTATATACGTACCGGTACAATGTGGGAACCAAGAGGCCATGCGGATATGTATGGAGCGGTAATTACAGACCCTGTAACTCCTGATGGTGATTTTGGTACATTTTTTCTTCATAATGAAGGATATAGTACTATGTGCGGACATGCAATGATAGCACTTGTTACTCTGGTTCTTGAGACTGGGCTTATTAATAAGAAGGAGGCTGATAAGGAAATAAAAATTGATGCTCCACCGGGTAGAATAACGGCTAAAGGATATATTAAAGATGGCAAAGTGCAATCTGTTTCGTTTAAAAATGTTCCTTCTTTCCTTTTAATGGAAAATCAAACTGTTGACGTACCGGATATTGGAAAAGTTAATTTTGATATTTCTTTTGGTGGAGCATTTTATGCATTTGTTCAGGCAAATGATATTGGACTTAATCTTGATCCAAGCAATTATGATAAGTTAATTGATTATGGCAGGAAGATCAAACATGCTGTTATAGACAATTTTGAAATTAGACATCCTTTTGAAGAAGATTTAAGTTTCTTGTATGGAACAATATTTATTGGTGATCCGGAAGATAAAAAGAATCATAGCAGAAATGTTTGCATTTTTGCTGACGGTGAAGTAGATCGTTCACCCACAGGATCAGGAGTTAGTGCCAGAGCTGCCATACATCATGCAAAAAATGAGCTTAAAAAAGGAAAAACAATTACAATTGAAAGCATTCTCGGGACCTTAATGGATGTAAAAATAGTTGAAGAAGTTAATTATGGGCCTTATAAAGCTATAATACCGGAAGTTACCGGAACAGCATCTATTACAGGACAAAATAGTTTTTATTTTGATCCTGATGATCCACTAAAAGATGGATTTATTTTAAGATGAGAAACAAATTATCCGCTTAGGGTATTATTCTTCAATGTTCTGTTTCTGTTATATATTGGAAGAATAATAAGTGCTATAAATCCTATAATTACCATACCTATAGTATTTCCACCATGCATTACCAATGCAAATAATTTACCATCGAATTTGTCAATACCATAAATAAATAATGTTTCCATAACAAGAAAATGATATGCACCGATTCCTCCCTGCATAACAATCATACCAATGCTTCCCATTACTACTATTGTTAGAGCAACCGATAATGATAAGTCTTTAGAAAAATCAAAACAAAAGAAAACCACATAAGTCATTAAAAAATACAATAAATATATAAGGAAGGTGTAAAGTAAAAACAAGCCCTTCTTTTTCATCTTCAATATTGACTTAAGGCCTTCTGAAAAATCATTAATTATCTTATTCACTTTTGTAAATACCCATGAACCTGAAAATCTTTTTCTAAGCATATAAAAGACAATGGCAAAAACACCAAATAAACCTATTACATATAAATAAAAGAATTTTGAGGTTATTGTATCTACAAATGCACCATGTGTTTTAGAATAATTTTGAACAAACTCCTGTAATACTGCTAATTGCGTAAAGAATACAATTACAAATAATAATACAAGAATTAAGAAATCCACACTCCTCTCAACCAGAACTGTTCCAAGAAGCTTGGTAAAAGAAACATTCTCATATTTTTTAAGTACACCACATCTTGAAACTTCACCCATACGTGGTAATGCAAAATTAGCCAGATACATAATTAGTACGGACAGGAAAGTATTTAAAAACTCCGGTTTTTTTCCAAGGGGTTCAATGAGCATATTCCACCGTAATGCTCTGATAACATGACTTAGAATAGCAAGGCAAAAAGATATAATAATCCAAAAATAATTTATCGATTTTAATGCAGCCCATAGTTCTTTTATCTGAAATTCATTATCCTCCCTTATATTGAAAAATATGGTAAGGAGAAACAAAACAGACCATTGATTCTGTGTGAATATGCTCATGCGATGGGTAATTCAGTAGGAAATTTACAGGATTATTGGGATGTGATAGAAAAATATGAAAATCTTCAGGGAGGTTTTATCTGGGATTGGGTCGATCAGGGAATAGCCTTTATTAATAAACCAGGCTATAAAAATTGGGGTTATGGTGGAGATTTTGCAATCAATTCTCCCAGCAGTGGTAATTTTTGTATTAACGGACTTGTAAATCCTGACCGTAGTCCTCATCCATCATTGTTTGAAGTAAAAAAGGTATATCAGTATATTAAGTTTAATGCAATAGATCCAATTAAGGGTTTGA
>JBHOTF010000042.1:0-19308 GCA_042584005.1 Bacteroidota bacterium | reverse complement strand
TAATATCCCATACCTGAGAAAAGGAATATCAGCCAAAAAAGATGAAATAATTGAAAGAAATAGTATGATAAGAAGCTGATGAATTTTTATTCTCTTAAAAATGAAAAGCATTAAAAATATATAGGACAGAGCCATAAAAAATGAAGCTAACATACTTGTACCAGAGTAACCAAAAGAGCCGAAAGCATGATCAGGGTTGTCAGATATAAATAGCGGGCTATCAACGGTTTGTAATATTTGTATGGGAATCTGTAATAATAAAATAATAAATATTAGTTTTGTTACTTTCCTTAATAGAAATATATTTGTTTTATAATGTGTTAAAACTGCAATAAAAAAGAAAAATCCATAAAATTGCCATGTAAAAGATATTAAATATTCATTTAAGCTTGATTGATTAATTATCACAGATATCATTTGCACAACGAATAAAGCTAAAAAAGGCAGAGCAATTTCTTTAATTATTGGTGTAAAAGTAATAACCCATGGTTTTTTGAATTGTAATAGTATTGAGGACACACAAATAATTGCTGGAATAAGTTCAACCTGTTGGGGTATTTCCCAATAAGCAACAAATGCTCTAAAAGTAAAAAGATAAAAAATAAATGATAGTACAAAATAATTAAAGTCAAAAAACATTAATGTAAGAAACAATATTATCAAACAAATAATACCTAACTCAATTGAAACAGTGCATATATATAAAAAAACAATTTCTAATATATAAATAAAAACTATCAAGATAAGCTGTTAATCTTTGAAATATTTATAATTGAATACAATAAATTTTCTAAAACGTTCAATTCTAGTTGTTTTTGATGTTAATTCTTTTATATCACAGGATGTGGATAATTTGAGGAAGTAGGATTCAGTTAACAAATGCAGTTAATTGTTTGTTGAATTGTGTTCAAATAGATTACAAGAATAAGCACTAAATACCTCATTCTCAAATTCCAAAGTATATGATGAAAAGTCATAAAAAATTTCATGTTGTTTCGCCGTTTCAATTGAGTTTTTATAACAAATAATTAGGTTAATATTGTATGAGGTTAAAATGTTTTCTATATTTTTAGGATTTGGATAACCGTAGCCAGCAAAAAGCTCTGTAGTTTTATTTTCTGAAAAAATCCAAGGGCGATAACTATATTCAACGTCTAAAACACAACACTGAAGTTTATAAACAAATTTATGTGCTTTTCCACCTAATATTGGGAGAATTCTTAGCTCTGAATTGAATGTACGTAACCAATTATAAAACTCTTCTTCTTTTTTTTGTAATTTTTGGTTTCCTTTATTTATTCGGTACAATAACAGTATATTTAAAAGAAATGGAATTAGATTAAGTGTAATCAGAAAATAAAAATATACATATGGTAAATTTAATTGGACAATGACATAAACTAAAATGATAACTTGAAAAGGAATACTATAATATAGGTATCTATCTCCAGTACCCCAAAAGATTAAATCAGGAATAGAAAACAAAATCATCATAAAAACAGAAGTACAGGTCCAAAAAATACAGAATAACAGAATTGGGTTTATATCAAATGAATTATTAGTGACAAATAAATAAAATATCCCGAATAGACTTAGCCAAATTCCTGGAGAATGTAATAATGAGATTATTATCCTGTTTTTAATATATGTTTGGAAAATACGAGATAATAATCCACCAGATTTTTTATTGAGCTTTTTACCTTTTTGGATAAGATTGAGATTCCTTTTTGGATTATACCAATATTTTCTCATAAATATTCCATGTCCAATAAATCCGCTTAACATTCTTCCCCACATTCTGCCAAAAAGAATAAACATTAATGAAATTATTAAAAAGGGTAAACACACTATCCATAATGAATTAAATAATACACCAATAAAAATCGAAAATAAAATAATTACCTGTAGACCAAATCGATTTGTCAAAGCCTGAAATAATCCACTTATTATTACTAAAATTATCCATATATTTTGATTAGTAGTAACAAATAAAAGGAGGGAAATTGCATAACATGAAACAAAAAATTCTGAAAGTATTCGTGGGCTAATCTTGAATGTTCTGGGTCCTTTTCCTATGAAAAAAAACAGAGGATAAGTAATAAAATAAATGGTACTTAAAAACAACAATTGTGTATTTGCAACATATATAGCATTTAAAACATGTTTTGCAAAATACCAAAAAAGTATTGCATATAAAGAATCAATAATTGCTGGGATATATTTCTCAAATTTTCCTATTTGACTTTTTGTAAGAAATGATAGCAACCATGGTAAAAGTGGAGGGTAATCATGTTCATTTTCAAGAATATAGTTATCAATTTTTTTAGGAATCTTATGATGATTTTTTCTAATTGCATGAGCTGCAACAAAAACATGCCATGAATCATCACGGAACGAGTAAATATTCCTAAATATCAGCCTTGGTGTAAGCCGGATAATTAGTACGATAAAAACTATGCACATTAGATAAAATGAATTCATATTATTATTTACTGTTTAATTAAGTGTATTTGTAAAAATCTATTTATTAGATAGGAAAAATTCTGTTAATCAATTCAAAATTTATTAAATTACAAATGTCAATTTCGTTATTTTCAATTCCTGCAAAATGATTATGCACTTTAGATTTTATATAATCTTTACATAAAATACCTCTTTCAAGAGTTTTTGGAGACAAGAGCAAATCCTTAATAAATTCTTCATTCTTAGATTCTTTTAACAAATAAGAATAGGCTCTGTAGTCAGATTGATATAACCTTGAATTCAAAATATTTTTCTTTCCTTTTGTAAAGTGCTTAATTGAATTATTTAATCTTACTATTGCACTCCTTTTTATTCGGGCCTTTGTTAAACTAAAAAGTTTTGAGTCAGGAGGACACATGGTTTTTTCCCATATAACATCATTAATTAGGGGATAACAATAATTAAGGGCATGTTGATAAAACTTTTCACCGCATCGCATATTATATGGAAGATTTAAAGCAAAATCTATCAGATTGTTTTCCATGAAAGGACGACTTGTATTAAAAAACCAGCTAAGGTTTCTGAAAATTTGCATTACATAACGAGGTGTTCGTTGATCGAATTCGTATACTTCATGTAACACCGCATTGTCATTTATATTATTTATAGGATTAGATGCACTAAAATATGTAGATATATAATTCTGATTTAATATTTCGATTTGTTCATAAATATCTCTATCAATAATCTTGCTCAAATCAACATTTTTTAAATAATAGTTAATCGAAACAGAAGGAGTTAATTTCTTTTCAGGAAAAATTGGATCAAATGGTTGACCTGAAATCCCTCCTTTTAGTCCCCTTTTTGGTAACATTGCCCCCATTAGCTCTCCACCTAAGTAACCGGTTAGCAATAAATCAAAATTAAATTCTTTTTTTATTTTATCTAAATGACTGAAGAAATGACAATCTCTAACTCTCATTTCTCCGCTACCATGTCTAACAATATTCTCGGAATCTTTATAAATAAAATCACCATTTATTTCAAAAAAATAAGAGTCTAAATCTAATTTATCTGAAAGTTCTCTTAATATACTTTGTTGTCTTCCATTACGAATACCAAATGTAATATATTTGGCTTTTATACCTAATTCAACCATAGTTGCCGCTATCCATCTACTATCAAGACCACCCGAGATAAAAACACCAATATTTTTAAAACCACGTGTGCAATTTATAATAGAAGATTTAAAAAGACTCTTAAATTCTTCAAAATGATCAATTGGTCTAAAATAATTAGGTCTTTTAAGAGATATTTTCCAATATTTCTCTGAAGAAATACCTGTTGAAGAAAATGAGAGAACAGTAGCAGGTGGGATAATATTAATATCTTTAAAAAAGGTCAAACCATTGCTTAAATAAGCTTCATGTGTCTGAAAAAAAATTGGAAGTGCATTGATATTAAATTTTGATCTAACTAAACCGCTCTGTAAAATTGTTCCCACTGAGGAAGAATACACAATAATGTTTTCGTTTGAATAATAATATATTGGCTGGGAAGATAAACGATCTGTAACAAGTGTTAATACTTTTTCTTGTTTGTCATAAATCGAGATAGAAAAAGAACCACTGAGTTGCTTCAGTTTATCTTTACCGTGATTCTCATATATAGACGCTATATAATCAAGATCTGAGTTGAAGTCTTTAGGTCGTGGTTGATTGATTGATCCAGATAAAGTTAAAACAAATTGATTGTTTTCATAAATATCGTTTTTATGCTCCGATACTTTTCCTAAAACAAAATTGGAATTATATCTAGAAACTGATATGTCCCATGATTGATAAATTGAAGCATTGATCATTTTTTTATTACATTCTTTGATGTTTTCTAAAGAACTTTTAGTAATAATTCCATACTGTATATCCATTTTCGCTTATTCTTTAATTATTATTTATGAAGTTATAATTACTATTTTTATTGGCAATTAATTGGGAACCTAACCTTTCAAATGACACCCGATTTTCTTTGTCACATTTAAATGAATCTACTCTCTTTCTTGGAGTTTCCAGTGTAAGGTATTTTGTTGGATGATCTATAACACATTGGTATATAAATGGAAGGTCATAATTCCCTTCCCCGATTGTCATATGGTGATCATATTCATCACTTGAAAAACCATCATGAACATGAAACAATGACGGTTCTAACAAAAGAAATTCCCTAATAATATCATAGTAATTTTGATTGATACTACAAGAAGAACTATAGGCATGACCAAAATCCAAACAAAAACCAACATTAGTTGAATCCAATATCATCCTTATTTCTTCTGGCGAATGCCCAAAGCAAAATTGTTTTTGTTTACCAGTAACAATATTTATTGCATTCTCTTTAATTCTTTTTGGTATATGTTTGGCTATTTTTGATAAAATCATTTTATACGAATTTGGGAGTTTTGATGCAATTAACCTTCTAGTAATTATTGAATATTTCGGTAGGTTTTCTATTAATATTCGAGGATCATTATATTGCAATAAAAATGAAATCACATTACTAATATTACCTCCAACACCGGGGTGCACAATAATAAACTTTGCATTAGTTAAATTGGCAAATCTAAGCATCGATGTAAATATTTTATGATTTAATTTTTCATTTGTTGAAATGTTCAATCCTTCCAAAATATAGGGGCTGTGCAATACAATTGGAATTTTTGTGGAACTTAAAATATCAATATTCAATTGAAATGATATTGGTCCAACATGTATTTCCAAATAATGAAAATCACCATGATTAATAAGATCAATAGCTTTAGTTAAGATTTCCTTATTAATAGTTTTTAACTTTAATCCATACTTTATCATTCTTGGCTTTTTCAAAATCTCTTAAAACTATCATTTGCTGCACAGACATGAATTGTATGCAAGAATATTTTGGCAGATATGTATTATAAATTTTGTAAATTGTGTTCAAATTAATGCATTTTCATAATTGTTACAATGCAAAAGAAAATTGCCGAATTCCTTTTCAAAATCGATTGGTTCTAACCGTTTTTCTAACTCGTCTCTGATAGGTTCGACGGATTTAGCTAAACGAATGTTTTCCTCAATGCTTGCATTCAATTGATATAACGGGAGTTTAATAAAAAGCTCAGTATAGTCAAAAAATGCATTCTCTATCTCACTGAATTTATAGAATAAATATTGTTTTTTCATAAGCTCTGCATCTAATAATACAGTTGAGCTTTGACCAATAATTAGTTCACTTGAATATATTAGTTCAAGTGTTTCCTGATCATTATGCTTTATCCATCTTATTTTATTAGAAAAATACTTAATAATTGCCTCATATTTATTGATTTCATCTCTTGGGTGAAATTTCGCTATTATTTTATATTTATTACTACTGTTATAAACCAAAGACTCCAATAGTTTCTTTAAATTTTTAAAATAGGTTACTTGTGTACCCGTTGATAGCCTTTCAATATGATAAACAGGCTGAAGAATTATTAAGACTGACTTTTTCTTGTGATTAGCCGAAATGTTTATTTCCATACTATTAATAATTTTTCTCACCTTGTAAGACCAAATAGATCCAACAACAATTAGCTTTTTCTCTGGTATCCCATTTTTATAAAAAAGATATTTGTCATAATTTGTTTTAACAAGAATTTTACAAACACCATCGTTAAACTTTGAATAATTATTATGTGGCAATAAATTTGTTATTTTTAATAACAAAATATATATATATTTTTCTATAGATATAAATAAATTTAATATCGTATTATATCTTTCTGTATGCCATAGATTTTCTGTTAATTGCTGAAGGTAAATTGGATTACGTAACCCAATTCCGTAAATTGTTCTAAACGACATAATATTGGATTTACGAAAGGATCTTAAAAAATATTTGCCAATAGATAAGGTTGGCCCATTATAAAAACAATATTTGACTTTTTCATAATTGAGTTGTTTGCATATTTTTCTATACTTTGTAAAATATATTATTTCTTTTATGATCAAGCGGAAGAATGGTAATTTCAACATTAATAATTTGTTTTCATAATTGCTGTACTTTATTTCAAAATATTTTATATTGCCAGCATTTAATATATTATTAATACTTTTATCCCTGAATGGAAGTATGAATATCGGTTCGATATCAACCCTGGTTTTTACAGCTTCTATCATATCAAGATAGAGTGTTACATGACCACTGTTACTCCCCAAACAGAATGCTTTAATTTTTACCACATCTATTTATTATAAATTGTTATTATTATTACAATCATTTATATATGAATTAACAAATAAAATTTCATGTCAAATTAAATAATTTATTGTGTAGTAAAAAACTTGTGGATGATTTCCACAATATAATCAAGTTGTTTATTAGTAAGTTGTGGATACATTGGTAGTGTAACTATTTCTGAAGATAATTTTTCTGTTTCTGGTAATTGAGGGTTATTGTAATTATTCTGATAATATGGCTGCTTATGAACTGGCGGGTCAAAATGAACAGAGGCACCAATACCATTCTTTCGAAGGTAGTAAACAAATTGTGTGCGAATATCTGCTTTCACCTGGATAGTAAACATTTGAAATACATGATATATGTGTTCATTAGGTGACATCAATTGTATATTTTCAATATTTTCTAAATTTTCAATAAGGCGAAATGAATGAATTCGTCGTAATTCATTCATCCGATTAAGTTTTTTTAATTGTTCTATCCCCATAGCCGCCTGAAAATTTGTCATTCTGAAATTAAATCCTGCATGAGATGCTGATCGAATCCATGGTTTTTTTTTCAATTCCCTTTCATATGTTGTTTTATCAATTCCATGGCCTAACAATGATTTAACTTTCTGTGCCAATTTTCCGTCATTTGTTGTTAGCATTCCACCTTCCCCAGTAGTCATATTTTTAGTTGGGAAAAATGAAAAACATCCAATTCCATAACTTCCTGCTAGTTTCTTTTTGTATTTACCACCTATCGTTTCTGCAGTATCTTCAATTAAAAGTAATCCGTGTTTTTTACAAATATTTTGAATTGCTTCCATATTAGCAACTGAGCCTCCAAAATTGACTGATATTATGGCCTCCGTATTTTGATTAATTGCTGCTTCTATGGCATTAGGATTAATATGACCATCTTTTGAATCAATATCAACAAATACAGGAGTGGCCCCAGAGGTTACTACTGCATTTGCAGTAGCAACCCAGGTAAACGATGGGATAATCACTTCTCCTCTAATATTATTTGCTAAAATTGCTAATTGCAAAGCAGATGTACAAGAATTGAGTGACAGCGAATGTTTAACACCAAGGAATTCAGCAAATTGTTCTTCGAACTCAATGTTTTTTGCTCCATGAGCAAACCACCCAGATTTCAGAACTTCAACAACTTGAGATATTTCCTTTTCGTCAATGTATGGTATACAAAGTGGTATTTTCATTATTTATTCCCTTTTATTTTAAATTTGTAATAATTATCAATTCCTTCTTCTAAACTGAATTTTGGTAAATATCCAATCAGTTTTTTAGCTTTCTCAATTGAAAGAGAACCACGCAGTGGTATCGTTTGATCAGGTGACTCACTTCTATATTCAAGATCAGGAATATATTTTTTTAATATTTCAACAAAATCATATAATGATCTACCTTGCCCATAAGTTATGTTAAATATTTCCCCGATGGAATTTTCGTGATTTGCAACAAGTATTATCCCATTTGCAACATCCTCAATATAAGTAAAATCAAGTTTTATTTCTTTTCCTCCTTTCATTATTATTGGTTTATTGTTTATAGCATTATCAATAAATATTTGTGAAACCCGCATGTTTAAATCGGTTGGTCCATAAACTGCTGATGGTCTAACAATAGAAAATGGAATGTCAAATTCTAAACATAATCCTTGTGTAAATTTTTCACCAGCTAATTTCGATGTGCCATATACACCTTTTGGATTTTGTGGATGTTCCTCATCTGCAGGAGTATATTTAAAATCCCCATAAACCATACTTGAAGAAATATATACGAATCTTTTTAGGTTGTTTAATTTTTTACACTGATTAATTAAATTAACTGTTGTATTAATTGTTGAATCAATTGCTTCATAAACATGGACATTTGAAAGCTTAGAAATAGGCATATTTGCCAAATGAATTATTCTATTTGGGTTAGAAATTTCAAATGCCCGTTCTACATCATCAATGTAACTTGCATCACCTCTAATTATTTGGACTTTATCCAAAATTGTATGAAATCGGTCATGAATGGTATTATTATAATCTGATTTCATAGGAGAGATAAACTGAACAAATTTATCCATTATATAAACTTTCTGACCTTGATCAACTAGATTAGCAGCTATCTTGGATCCAATAAATCCAGCACCACCAACCAGCAGAAAACGTTCATTGCTTTTATTATTCATAATCAATTTTTATTAATGTAGAATTTGAAAAAATATTATTCCAATTAGAAATGAAGATATTAATAATATTATTTTGAAGATAAAATGATATTAATCTTATTAACAAGTCTTTCAGAATTATTGGTGTCTTGATAGGCATAAATTTTATTTTTGAGAATTTCTCTCTCTAATTTAAACTTATCATTATTGTGGATAAGGATATCTGACATTGTATCAATAATTTGATCCCAACACTTTACCTTATGCCCAGGAGTAAATTTATTAAAATCCCAATTAAAGGTTCGTATATTTTCATATTTTTCATAATCAAAACAGGCAAAAATAATAGGTTTGTTTAGTAAAAGAAAGTCTGAAAAAATGCTTCCATAATCTGTTATTAACAAACTAGTATATCTTAAAATAAAATAAGGATCCTGGAATCCTTCAGGCTCTTTAATTATTCTGTGGCTATTAAATGTAAATGTTTTACTAAGTCGCTGACTATCTCTGGGGTGAAACCTAACAACAAATATAGAATTAGATATTTCAAGAAATCTATTCAGCTTGTTAATATTAAAATTATAATGAAAAGGATTAAAATCAACATCATGATCTCTGTGTGTTGGCAAATAATAAATTATTTGGGGAGTTTTATGGATTTTACTTTTGTAGAATAAATTTTCTTGAAGTAAAACAAACTCCTGCGGTTCTCTCTCTTTTAAAATTGCATCAGTTCTTGGGAATCCTGTAATGAGAATATTTTTTGGATTTGCCCATAATTTTGGTTCAGTAACTTCTTTAGCCATCCAGTCAGAAGATGATACGAAATAGTCTGGTTTCCTAAGAGTAAATGGATACTTTAATAATATTCTTAATTTCTTAAAGACAGAGTAGGATCTAAAAACTTCTGTATTTGTTTTTCCCTCTCCACGCATCATATATTTTAAAGGTAGAACATGATGAAATAATTGAATCATTAGGCTGGCATCCGTAAAACCAGGATTTATATCATATATTTCGTTTGAAATTAATGTAACTTCCGCACGTAAGCTTAAAAAAATCCCTTTAATACTCCATGCGTAGCATACAGGTAAGGAAATATTTGTTAAATATTTAAAAACATTCTTATTTTTAGTTATCCAAATTGCTCTAATATTTGGGCAATTTTGTTGAATATATAAATATAAATATTTAGTGCTTGATGAAAAACGTTTTCCGCCCCAGGAACCGAAGAGCCATAATCCACGACTTTTTGGAATACAAAAAGAAATCGCCCTAAGAAAATAATAATATAGGAGTCTAAATGTCCAAAAAAAATAAGTGGTTATTTTTAAAAATGATTTGAACATGAAATTTAAACCAATGAAATGATTCAATTAAAAGGATTTACTATAAAAAATTGCATATAATCATTTGAGTTGATTATTATTTGAAGTTATTTTTTGGGCAATAATTTCATTTTGGATACTGTTTACTAAATTCAAACATTCTACTGGAAATTTGCCCACAGCAGTTTCTTCAGATAATTGGATTCCATAAATACCGAGCATTAATGTATTATAAAGATCTATTACTTCTGGAAAGGTGGGAATTGGATTTGTTTCCATATTCTTAAGAAATTGAGTAGCTAAAAAGATTTTATTATTATTATAAACTGCCTTGTCAATAATATATTTCTGGTAATATGGTATTCTTTCAATCCCGACTTCAGTTGATAAATCACCTCGATCAACAAGAATATGATCAACATAATTAAGAATTGAAGTTAAGTTTTCAACTGCTGCCTGTGTCTCCACTTTAGATATTAAAATAATATCATTATCAATAAATTGCTCGGCGTACTTTATGTCTTTAACGGACCTGACAAAAGACAATCCAATAAACTTTACTTGCATAAAATTGGCTATTTTTATTATCTCAATATCTTTTTTGAACAAAAATGGTATTTTTGAGTGAATTCCACGTATATGTAATCCTTTGTTTTTTTTCAAAATGCCATCTGAATGAGAATATAAAACAACTTCGTTTTTATTAATTTTTTTAATGGTAAAATGTATGGTGCTATCATCTGCATAAACAGAGTGACCTATTGTTAGCAATTTATATAATTCGTGATAATTTATATCCGTATTTTTCAAAACTAAATCTTTACCTTGATAAACAGGTAATTGTTTTAACAAATCAGATGTTCGTATTTTATTTCCCGGAAGATCAATCAATATATCTGCTTTAGGAATATAATTTCTGATATATTGGATCGTCTTGGCAAGAGACTCTGGATCAATATGAGCACAATTAATACGATAAATGTGCGAATCTTGATGAATTTGAGATAGATTTGTTTTATCAAATAACGAGGGACCAACTGTAATAATAAGTTTTTTCAATATTACTGATATTAATGAAATATATTATGGCTTAGTTTAATTAACTCTTCTGCAATCTCAGTACGCATATATTTTTTATTAGGTGTAATTCCATTTTTTAGCATTTCCCTTATGTTTGTTCCGCTTATTAGGAGAATATCATTTCCAACATGAGAACAATGTTTATCAGATACAATTTGATTACACTTTTTGCAAAAATAGGGCTCTCTGGTTAACAACAAATTTATTCCAAGCGAATATTTTGACGTTATACTGCGGGCTAGCTCATGTGCTTCATAACGACCATAATAATTACCAATACCTGCATGATCACGCCCAATAATAAAATGTGTACAACCTAGATTTTTTCGAATAATCGCATGAAAAATTGCTTCACGAGGTCCTGCATATCTAAAATATGAATTGTATCCTTCAAAATACACACGCTCTTTTGGATAAAACGTGTCTATCATTTTATTGTAGGCTATTCTTATTGCCTCTTCAGTAAAATCGCCAGGTTTTTTCCATCCCATAGATGGATTAATAAACAAACCATCACACAGTTCAAGTCCAACTCTTTGAAGATATTCATGGGCATTATGTATAGGATTCCTAGTTTGAAAACCTATAATAGTTTTCCAACCTTTTTTAGCGAAAATATTTTTTGTTTTTTCAGGCCGTAAAACATTGTTTAAAAAAGTTGGATTATCAATTGTAACCTTACCACCAACCCTATATGGTTGTCTATTTATCTCTTTTAGCACTCCAGGATGGTTGATATCCGAGGTGCCGAAAACTTTTTTTACATCTTCATTTTTATTGATAATAAAACAATCTTTGATTTCAATGAAGCCAACATTTTTGGATTGATATTTTATATATAATCGATTTTGCGTTTGAATTTTCTTAAAAATCTCTTCTGTAACATCAATAGTTACTGGTAGAGGCCAAACTACATTGTCTCTAAATATCATATGATCAACAACTGAAAAATATTCTGATTTGGTCATGAATCCGCATAGAGGATCATACAATCCTGTATATAAATAAAGTGCATCCTGAAGTGTTTCACTACTTATTTCAGTTGAAATTTTCATTTAAAAATGTTTGGAAATTTTTTAATTAATATGTCTTCTATTATGCTGATAGATTGAGAAATACTTAATAGGTTCGTGTTTATAATAATTTCTGGATTTAAGGGTTCCTCATAAGGAATATCTATGCCAACAACATTTGATATTTTACCCTCTCTCGCTTTTTTATAAAACCCTTTTGGATCCCTCTGCTTACATACCTCTATTGGACAATTAACATAAACTTCAACAAAGCTTGAGAATTTCTTTCTTGATTCATCTCTTAATGCTCGTGTTGAAGAAACAAGAGGCATAATACATATAATATTATTTCTGATGAGAAGTTCTGCTATAAAAATAACTTTACGTCGAAATTCATTTCGTTCATCAATTGAATATCCACTCTTTGGAGATAAAATAGCTCTATATATATCACCATCTAGGATTTCATGTTTAATTCTTTTCTTTCTCAAATTAGCTGATAAACATTCCGCAATTGTTGTTTTTCCCGAACCAGATATTCCTGTTAACCAAATAACGACAGACATGATGCTATTTTAAATTAAGTTATAATTCTTAATAATTTTGAAGAAAATGATGTACAAAATAATAATGGAAATAATTATTTTAAATAAAATAATTGTTGGAGAAAAATAAAAGTTTGCCTTATCTATATAAAAAGTTATCCCAACACAAGAAATTGCTAAGAAAAAAAACCCCGATAATTTCAAATAATTAATTTTCATTTTAGAAATTCTGACAACTAATAGCATAATCATTATTGAACGCAAAATTAGGGATATAGTAATAGAAATGGCAGCTCCATATATCCCCCATAAAGGAATTAGTAATAGACACAATATTATATTAATTAGCGCAGAAATGACTGTTGTTGAAGTTATGTGTTTAGTATGTTTTTCGTAAAACAATACCATTTTTAAAACATTACTAATTATTATAAACATATAACCAATAATTAAAATTGGAATTATATTATAACATTCGAAATAATCTGAATTTTTTATCAATACAAGACATACCTCTTTTATCCACAAAAAGTACAAAAAATAGAGGCTTAAAAAACATACTAAAATTTTTGGAAAATATTCTTTTCCAAAATTTATATAAAAATTATTAAGTTTATTATCTCTGTATTCTTTTTCTGTTTTTCGAAGAAATGTTGGATTAAATGCTCTTCTAAAACCTTTCCCAATTAAATCTACACTTGATCCAAGTGTATACCCTAAACCAAATATTCCTAGAGTTGATAATAATACATGTTTTTCTAGAATTATTCTACCAATAACAGCCAATAAAGTGAATGAAAGAACATGCGGGATTAAAGGAATACCAAACTGTAAATATTTTTTCAGTGAGATGATACTTATTTTTCCAAATAGATATTTTTTCAGATAGAATATTCCAATAATTGCAATAGATAAATTTATAAATAAGTTAACTGAATAAATTCCCCATAATTCTAAGTTAAAATAACCTACAGCAATTACAGATAAAATAACACTAATTATAAGTTGTAATATATTGAAATAAGAAAAAGTAATACTTTTCCCCTCATATATAAATACATCTTTCAATATTTTTTGAAAAAAAGAAAAGAAAATTATTGCATAACCTATTGGTAAATAATCAGCTATAGCTTCATAGTCATTAATTAATGCTCCGATTATCCATTTCTGTAAAATATAAAATATCCCAAGAAAAATAATTGCCCATATCAAATAAGATGTAATAATTGTTGACATCATAGATTTATGCAAGTTCCGATTGTCCTCAACATTCACCCAATATCTTTTTAATGATTCGTCTAAGCCCAAATAAGTAATAGAAAGAATTATTGACATAATTGCAGCTATAAGCGACATGATTCCATATTGGTCAGGTGTAAGAAATTTTGTATACAGAGGAATCAATATGATGGCTCCAGCTTTCAAAATGACGGAAGAACCAGTATAAATACCAATATCTTTAATTAAGGATTTAATATCTTATATTTAGTTAATTTAATAAATTGTTTTCTATAAAAATCAAAAAGCTAATTTTAATTGACTTATTTAATTTCTTATTTGATAATATTTTTATGTTTTAAGTCTGAATCATTATTAAATTTAAAGAGTGTCAATTTTTCTAAGTTTTCTTTTTATTTGATTTTCTGTATTATATATGATTTTTTCAGATTGGCCTAAGGCTAATTCTACCGATTTAATATATTTGACAAGTCTATGAAAACCCATAATTTCAATGGATGCTGCTTGATCAGAACCATACATCGCCCGATCAAGAGTAATATGTCTTTCAATTGATGTTGCACCAATTGCAGCTGCAGTAACTGAGACAATAAGACCAACCTCATGACCACTATAACCTACATTGCAATTGAACATTTCTTTTAGAAATGGAATTAATAATAAATTTGCTTGGTCTTCTGGCATAGGATATGAGCTATTGCAGTGCATTAATTCAAATGGACAATTTGCATCATTAAAAATTTTGATAGCTTTTTTAATCTGTTGAAGAGTACTCATCCCGGTTGATATAAATGTGTGTTTTTTTTCTTTGGCTATTGTTTGTAATAAATCTCTATGAGTTAACATTGCTGAAGCTACCTTATTATATTTACAATTATATTGATTTAGAAACAATTGTGAATCAATATCCCAGGCAGATGCAAGCCAATGTATATTTTTTGTTTTACAATAAGAGTCTATTTCATCATACTCATTTTGTTCAAACTCCAATCCCTTTTTAAGATCACGATTAGTATTACCAAATGGTGATTCTCTTAACATGGTCAATTCTTCTTGAGAATATACCTTCTCAATTGATCTTTTTTGAAACTTAACTGCATTAGCACCAGCAAAAATAGCTCCGTCAATAAGTTTTTTTGCGATATTAATATTTCCATTATGATTGATACCAATTTCTGCGATTATAAATGTTTTCATTTTAATAAGTTTTAATACGTTTTAATATAATTATATATTTCTCTAATTACTCCATTACCTCCTTTTGCTATAGTAACAATTTTTGCTATTTTTTTTATTTCATTACAAGCATCGTTTGGTGCTATTGGCAATCCAACATGCTTCATGATTTCTAAGTCATTAATGTCATTCCCAATATATGCTACGTTAGAACTATTAATATTATTTTTATCTAAGTATTTCATTAAAAATTCTTTCTTATTATTAATTCCTTGAAAGCAATTTAATTTTAATTTTTCAGCTCTTTTCTTAACGACAGTATTTTCTTCAGTAGATAAAATAATTTGTCTAATATTGGATTTCATAATTTTGGATATTGCTAAACCATCACCTCTATTAATGAGAACACTTTCATTTCCAAATTGGTCAATATATGCTTTGTTATCAGTCATTACACCATCAAAGTCATAAACAATTAGATCAATTCTTTTTAACAAATCTGTATTACATAATTTCATCTTTGTAGTGAAATAATACTCAATTAATTCAATATCCTCTAAATTGTCAATTTGCCATGTTTGCCAAAAATCCATTTCGTATAAAATAAGTTTTCCTCCAATGCGATTATTATATTTACGAATTATTTTTGGTTTGAAAATGTAAATAGATCCATTTTCAACAAATTGAGATTTTCTATCTTGTCTTCTACCTCTATTTTTATAATCGTAATTTAAACTCTCCCAATTATCATTTCTTTCCTCCCAAAATAAAAAATCGTTAAACTTTGAACCACTAATCAATGAATCAGCCTCATTAACAATAAATTGACTTATAGAATTATCTATGTCTGTTGGATTTCTTAATGGGGATGTAGCCTGTAAAAATACAATAATATCAGGTTTTATTTTTAGTCTATTTTGCAAATATTCAACTGCATGAATAATCGCTGATTCTGAGGTTGACACATCGTTACTGAGCTCATCAGGCCGCCAAATTATTTTAGCGCCATATTGTTTTGAAATATTTGCTATCTCTTTATCATTTGTTGATACATATACATCAATAATTGATTTAGTATTAATTGCTTGAATAATACTCCAAGAAATTAATGGTCGGCCTGCTACTTCTATAATGTTTTTTCCTGGAATTCCTTTTGACCCCCCTCTGGCTGGTATAATTGCAATTATTTTTTTATTCATTTAAGTTAATTTTGATGTTTGAAGTTTAAACTACTTAAACAACATTCTTTTTACAGTTAAGCGTGTATTTTTTATATTTCTAATAATTAAATAATCTACATGTTATTTACTGATTGCGATATTCTTAAAAAGGGAGAATTACTATTTCATTATTTGTATTTTGATTTAAAATAACTAGAATTAAAAACTTATAGATTATTCCAGTACCAATTACATGCTTTTTCTAAGCCCTTCCTTATAGAAATGGAGGGATTATAACCAAGCAAGTCCCGAGCTTTTTGTATACTTGCAAGAGAATGTGGAATATCCCCATCTCTAGTTGGACCGTAGATGGCCTTAATAGATGATATTTCCGGATCTTTATTGGCCAGGGTTTCTCTCAAAATATAGAATAATTCATTTAGGCTTGTTCTTTCCCCTAATGCAATATTAAATACCTGGGATTTTTCTTTACCCTGTTTAAATTGGTTACAAAAAAGTTTTTCAGAGGGAGTTTCAGCAGCCTTTTGATTAGCCTGAATCACATTATCGATGAAGGTGAAATCACGACTATATGAACCATCACCATTGATGACCGGGGCCTGATGTTTCATGAGATGCCTCACAAATTTGGGTATTACTGCTGCGTAAGGTCCATCAGGATCCTGGCGTTGGCCAAATACATTGAAATATCTTAATCCAATAGTTTCAATTCCATATATATTGGAAAAGTTTTTGGCAAATAACTCATTGGTGTATTTTGTTATTGCATAGGGTGATAAAGGATTGCCAATTTTGTCTTCAACCTTTGGTAAATCGGGATGGTCGCCATAGGTTGATGATGAGGCCGCATAAATAAAGCGTTTTACTTTGGCTTCTTTTGCTGCAAAGAGCATTTTCACAAATCCACCTATATTTACATCTGTTGCAGTCATTGGGTCTTTTATGGAACGTGGCACAGAACCTAATGCTGCCTGGTGCAATACATAATCACATCCGGCCACTGCCTTTTCACAATCTTCATAGTTTCTAATATCACCCTCTATTAATGTGTAGTTTTCGTTTTTAAGAAATGGTTCTATATTTTTACGGTGTCCGGTCATAAAGTTATCCAGACAAACAACTTTGTTTCCTTGTGCTAATAAAGCTTCTGTTAAATTACTTCCAATAAATCCTGCTCCTCCTGTTATCAGAACTTTCGAGTTTGAGATAATTTTATTCATTGTATTGTATTTTTTGCCACCTACCGCAGTTAACATGGAATTCTTACTTACTGAAGATTCTAATAATTCGCCTTTCTTGAAAATTATATTAGCTTGTGAAATCAACAGGCAGGGACTCATCAAATTAAGATTTTCTAGTGTTCGCCTTTGTCAGAGCCAATACCATCCGGTTTTGTAAAATAACATTTGATTAAGATAGAGGAGATCTGAAAATATTTGTTCCTTTTTAACTTTGAGTCGTTGATGTGAATTTCTGCTCTGTCATCTAGTAAATGAAAATCTCAATAAATATTTACTAATTACCAAGTGCTATAATTTGAATACTCCAATGGAACCTTCTTTCACCATATTCCTCAAATCCACAATCAAGCTAGCATGCTTTTGTATGGTTTCAATATCAAATGTCTTATGATTTGTTGTCAACACTACACAGTCAGTTTGCGCCAAGGCTTCGGCTGATAAATCCGCTGAATTAAATTCTCTCCCTTCGTTGGTTTTTACTTGAGGTATGTAGGGATCATGATAACTTACTAATCCTCCCTTGTGAGAAGTAATGTCAATAATTTCCAAAGCAGGACTCTCTCTTTCGTCATTGATGTCCGGTTTATAAGCCACACCCAAGAAGAGGATATTGCTCCCGTTCACAGGTTTATTTTGGCTATTTAAGGCCGTAGCAATCTTGATATACATATAATGTGGCATCCGCATGTTGATATGTCCTGCCGCATGGATCATACTGAGTTCGAAGTCGTATTTTTTAGCGATATGCTCCAAATAGAAGGGATCCAACGGGATGCAGTGTCCACCAATGCCTGGTCCGGGATAAAAAGCCTGAAAGCCAAAGGGTTTGGTTTTGGCGGCATCGATCACTTCCCAAATATTAATGTCCATCTTGCCAGAAAGTAATGCCAATTCGTTTATCAAGCTAATATTCACCAAGCGATAGGTATTCTCCAAAATCTTCACCATCTCAGATACCCTTGGGGAACTTACCTTGTGGATGCTGTCGATGGCCTTTAGATATATGGCTTCCCCAATTTCCACACCATCTTTACTCATGGCTCCCAACACCTTAGGTGTATTGCGGGTGTGGAATTCTTTGTTGCCGGGGTCTACTCGTTCTGGAGAGTAGGCCAACCAAAAGTCTTTACCTTGCTTCAATCCGCTCTCTTGCTCTATGATGGGCAACATAAAATCTTCGGTTGTGGTGGGATAGGTGGTGCTCTCCAAACTTACAAAGGTTCCGGCCTTCATGTTTCTTCCAATATCGAGACAAGCGGATTCGATATAGCTCATATCGGGTTTACGGAATTTATCAAGAGGAGTAGGTACGGCAATGATAAGCGCATGGCATTCATTCATTCGGGTGACCTCAGTGGTGGCTTCAAGTGTTAGCTTCTCAACCACTACTTCACGCAAAACAGCATCCCGGATGTCGCCAATATAATTAGTACCATGGTTAATAAGATCGGCTTTTTCCTGGTTTTTCTCGAAGCCAATGACTTTGATGCCGGCTTCGGCAAAGTTGACTGCAAGGGGCAGGCCTACGTAGCCAAGGCCAATGACACCAACTACTTCGGAGTTTGTTGAGATTTTTTGAAGTATTTTTTCTTTATTATTCATGGCTTAAATAGTGACAAGTG
>JBHOTF010000041.1:0-19673 GCA_042584005.1 Bacteroidota bacterium | reverse complement strand
TGCATACGAAAATGGCCAGTCTCCATGTACAGAGGTTATGAATACACCTATAACTTTTAATGATGTATATAATAGTGAAGGGGAACAAACCCCTTATACACCTAAATTTTCATCTACATCCTTTGATGGAAAGTTGATACCCTTAAGGCTTGGGCTTGCAAAATCACTGAATCAGACATCTGCCCGGATAATGCAGGAATACAATCCTTCTGCTGTTATTGAAGTGGCAAGAAAGATGGGAGTTAGAAGCAAACTGGATAATGTTTATTCCTTATGTCTTGGTGTTTCTGATTTAAAACTCTCAGAAATTACAAGAGCCTTTTCAACTTTTGCAAACAAAGGTTTTTATATTGAACCAATATATGTAACACGAATTGAAGATAAAAATGGGAATATAATTGCAAATTTCAGCAGTACAAAAAAAGAAGCGATTTCTGAAATAACTGCCTATAAAATGCTGAAAACCATGGAAGGGGTAACCACTGTGCAAAATATTAAAGGAAATACGGCGTCATATGGAACAGGTGTTTGGCTGCGTAACAGATTTAATTTTGAATTTCCAATTGCCGGGAAAACAGGAACTACAGATAATAATTCTGATGGTTGGTTTGTTGGAATCACTCCGGATCTGATAACAGGTGTATGGGCGGGAGGGGAAGATAAATATATCCGTTTTCAAAACGATGATTTAGGCCAGGGTGCAAATATGGCTCTGCCTATTTATGGATTTTTAATGCAAAGAATACTTGCAGATTCAACTATTAATATTTCTCTTGAAGAGTTTGAAGCTCCTGAAGGATATGATTATGAGGCGGAATGTAACAAGATTAGAAACGAGGAAGCCAGAAAACGCAGAACAACTTTTGAAGAGGAATTTTAGTATATTATTTTTTAAATACTGACCTGAAAACTTCTTCAACCTTATTTACATATATTGTATCAATTTTAAATTTCTTAGAATCAAAACCTTTTCTGCTGGCTTTTGAAATATAAATTTTATTAAAGCCAAGTTTTTCTGCTTCAACAATTCTTTGATCGATTCTGTTTACCGGCCTGATTTCGCCCGACAAGCTTACCTCACCGGCAAAACAAATACCCTTGTCGATAGGGATATCAAGATTAGATGATAAAATTGCACATATAACAGCCAGGTCTATGGCAGTATCATTTACTTTTATTCCACCTGCTATATTTAAAAATACATCTTTTGATACCAGTTTAAAACCAGCTTTTTTTTCAAGAACGGCCAGAAGCATTCCAAGCCTTCTCATATCGAATCCGGTTGAGGATCGTTGAGGTGTTCCATATACTGCAGTGCTTACAAGTGCCTGTGTTTCAATTAAAAACGGACGTATTCCTTCTATACTGGCAGATACAGCAATTCCGCTAAGAGCCTCATCGCTGTGAGATAATAATAGTTCAGAAGGATTTTCTACTTCACGTAATCCGGAATTTTGCATCTCATAAATACCCATCTCTGAGGTCGATCCGAACCTGTTTTTTGTTGCTCTTAATATTCTGTACATATGATTACGGTCGCCTTCAAATATTAAAACCGTATCAACAATATGTTCCATTACTTTTGGACCGGCCAGATTACCTTCTTTATTTATATGGCCGATTAGAATAACAGGTTTTGACGATTTTTTCGCCATCTTTAATATGGAACTTGCACATTCTCTTACCTGGGAAACACTTCCTGGCGACGATTCAATACTTTCAGTTACCATAGTTTGAATCGAATCAATAATTATGATATCCGGATCAAGTTCTTTAGTATGTATAAAAACATTTTCTATAGAAGTTTCATTCAGTATATACAGGTTTTTATTTATACTTCCCAGCCTGTTTGCCCGCAGTTTTAATTGTTGTTCACTTTCTTCACCGGAAACATATAAAGTTTTAACATCTTTTAGTTTTAGTGCAATCTGCAGAGCAAGTGTAGATTTGCCAATTCCAGGCTCACCGCCTAATAAAATAAGCGATCCGGGTATTATTCCTCCACCCAGTACACGATTAAATTCCTTATTACGGCTATCAAGCCTTTTTTCATTTATATTACTTATCTCTGATAATAATTTAGGTTTGGATTGTTCCTGAAAAGGAATTTTTATTTTATCAGTATCCCTTGTAATTATTTCCTCAACAAAAGAGTTCCATTCATTACATGAATTGCATTTGCCTATCCATTTTGGTGATTGGACACCACAATTTTGACATACATAAACTGATTTAGCTTTTGCCATTAATTATTTATTAAGATCAGAAATTTTTTTAATTATTGAAGAGGTAGAATATCCTTCAACAAGATCAATAGTAATTATTTCCCCTCCGGAAGCCTTAATAATATCATATCCAACAATACTTTCAGGTGAATAATCTTTGCCTTTAACCAGTATGTGTGGCTGAATAGTTTTTATTAACTGGTAAGGGGTTTCTTCATTAAATAAAATAACCATATCTATGAAGATTAAAGAAGCAAGTATCAGGGAACGGGAATTTTCATCCTGAACGGGTCTGCCTCTTCCTTTTAATTTTTCTACTGAATTATCCGTATTAAGGCCAAGGACTAAGCGATTTCCTAAATCAGCTGCTTTGGCTAAATAATCAATATGCCCTTTATGAATAATATCAAAACAGCCGTTTGAAAAAACAATCTTTTGTTTTTCTTTTTTCCATTGGTTGATAATTTCTGTAGCGTCAGAAATATTTCTGATTTTTGATTTTATTTGTTCCTGCGTAGTCATTACTAAATTTTGGATATTATTTAATGCAATTAACTGAAACAGGCATAAATTATTTCATTATGGAGAAATAAAATATGTGCAATTTCAAGTATTGTAAATATAACAAATATTAAGTAAAAACGGATTTAGGTCAAACCAGTTTATTGGTAGCAGTATCCGGGAAAACAAGCCAGGGTTTGAAATTTTTGGCTTCTTCGAAATCCATTTGAGCATAAGAAATAATAATAATTACATCACCAACTGCAACTTTTCTTGCTGCAGGGCCATTCAGGCATATCATTCCTGAGCCTCTTTCACCTTTGATAGCGTAGGTTTCAAGCCGTTCACCATTATTAATATTGACTATCTGGACTTTCTCATTTTCCAGAATATTTGCAGCTTCAAGGAGGCCCTCATCAATTGTTACACTTCCAACATATTGAAGATTTGCCTCAGTGACAGTTACTTTGTGTAATTTCGATTTTACAACTTCTATATTCATAATTTTGTCAATATTGGACTGCAAATATAAAGAGTTTCATAACTAAAATAAAACAGTTTTATAAGATTTTATTTGATAGGAAATTGATTTGCTCTGTAAATGAGGACTTAAGATGAAGATTATTTTATAATTATATTATCAATCAATCTAACCTGCCCGGCTTGCACTGCAATACAGGCAATAACACCGGAAACGGAATCTATATTGCTGATAGATAAGAGGTTCTCCATATTAACTATTTCAAAATATTCTAATTTAAGAAATGGATCGGAATTAATTATTTCTGCTACTTCCGATCTTATCTCTTCAATACTTTTTGAATTAACTAAAGACTTGGCAATTTTTAATGCTTTATATATTTTAGAAGCACTTTTTCTGTGATTATTGTCCAGACGCCTATTTCTCGAGCTCATTGCAAGGCCATCTGCCTCTCTATTAATAGGACATGCAACAATTTCCACGGATAATCTGCTTATTAAAACCAGGTTTTTAATTATTATATATTGTTGAAAATCCTTTAAACCGAAATAAGCTTTATCAGGAAGAGTAATATCAAATAGTTTCTTAACAACAATAGCAACTCCGTTAAAATGTCCTTTTCTGAATTTTCCCTCCATAACTTGTTCAAGATGTCCAAAATTATATTTAGTATTAACCTTTTCAGGATAAATTTCTTTCTCTGAAGGAGTAAAAACTATATCTTTTTCGCGAAGGTGATTGCCAAGTAACAGAAGATCATTCTCAATTGTTCGGGGATATTTTTTAAGATCATCAGGATTATTAAACTGGATAGGATTTACAAAAATACTTACTATAGCTATTTCATTATTATTAATGGCTTCCACAACCAGCGAGATGTGGCCATCATGCAAAGCCCCCATCGTAGGAACAAATCCAATATTTGCTCCGCCATCTTTTTTCTCTCTAATCAACTTTGTAAGTTGTATCCCCGAATCAATTACTATCATGAATATACAATTGATTGCAAAGTAAATATTTTTTAATAAAAGAGCTTAAATAATTGAGTTAATAAATATTCATCATATAAGTTCTGAAGCTGAAAGGTCTAATAAGTTGAGTTTTAAGATATTTTTTACTAATTTTGTGCTGGGAAAATCAATTTATTATCCAGATGAAAAAGATAAAGGTCTTGTTTATTTCACAGGAAATAACACCATACCTTCCGGAAAGTGAAATGTCGTTAATTGGCAGACATTTGCCACAGGGTATACAGGAGAGAGGAAAAGAGATACGGACTTTCATGCCACGTTATGGTTGTGTTAATGAAAGAAGAAATCAACTTCATGAGGTCATTAGATTATCAGGCATGAACCTTATTATTGATGATACTGATCATCCGCTGATAATAAAAGTTGCTTCAATTCAACCTGCAAGAATGCAGGTATATTTCATTGATAATGAGGACTATTTTCATAGAAAACATATTCTGAAAGATGAAAACGGCAATAATTTTAGCGATAATGATGAAAGAACAATATTTTTTGCCAGAGGAGTATTGGAAACTGTCAAAAAACTGAGATGGGCACCCGACATAGTGCATTGTCATGGATGGATTACAAGCCTGGTACCACTGTATCTTAAAAAATCATATAATGACGATCCATTATTTGAAAATTCTAAAATTATTTATTCTGTTTATAATGATGATTTTGAAAAGACTTTAAAGAAAGACTTTAAGAAAAAATTATTAATGGAAGGAATTGAAGAAAGTGATGTAGAAATTTTAAAGAAACCTGATTATATTAATGTTAGTAAGATTGCTATTGGGCAATCAGATGCAGTTATTTTTGGAAGTGATAAAATAAATCAGGCAGTTCAGGAGTTTATTATTTCATCCGGGAAACCATATTTGGATTATAAAGACCCGGAAAAATATATTGATGAGTATTCAATATTTTATGACAAAGTATTATCAAATAATTTTTAATGAATAAAATCTTAATTTCTGACAGGAATTTTTTTAGTAAAAAAAATTCCTGCCGTTTTTTTATAGCAGCTATTATTTTTTCTATTATTTCAGGATTTTATGCTTGTAAGAAGGAAAATACCATTGGAATGGAGATTCTGCCGGACGACGAAAAAATCCAGGTTTATTTTGATAGCTCAACCGTGTTTTCAGTTTACACATTCTCGGAAGACTCCCTAACCGCTTTTAATCAGAGCTATGGTATTATAGGATCTTATGTAGATCCTGTTTTTGGAAAAGCAAAAGCTGAATTTGTCTCACAAGTTAGACTTTCATCTTCTCATGTAATATTTGGAAATAATGTTGAGGCTGATTCCCTGATTCTGTATTTTAATTATGGGATATTAATTGGCGATTATATAGAAAATTATTACGGTGATACAACAACATTGCAGGAATTCAGGGTATATGAACTGACAGAGAGTATTTATAAAGATTCTGTTTATTATTCGAATTTGAATATTGAAAACTATTTTACAGAAGAGAACCAGATTGGATCCATTTCTTTTACTCCAGAACCAAGAACCGACACTCTTTCTATTCCACTGTCTGTTGATTTAGCCAATAGATTATTATCGCTTGATTCTGTTAGCCTGGTTGATAATGATGGATTTTTGAATAGTTTTAAAGGGATTTATATAGCTACTGATTTTGTTTCTGATGATGGTGCTATTCTTTATTTTGATGTTCTTTCTGGAAAAACAAAAATGACCTTATATTATAGTAGTGATACTGTGAGTGGATTGGAATATGATTTTTGGATAGATGATAAAAGTTCCAGAATAAATTTGTTTAGTCATGATTATTTGGGCACAGTTGTTGAAAATCATTTAAACGACACATTAAATGAGGCTGAAAAGGTATATATTCAATCAATGAGTGGAACCAAAGCCTTTATGAAAATGGAATTAAGTGAGAAATTTATAGAAATTGCAGATCAAGGTATAAATATTAATAAAGCAGAATTGATTATTCATATTGCCGATGATCCTACTTCAGAGGATTTTCGTATTCCCGGCCAATTATTTTTAACAGCAGTTAATGCAATAGGTGAGATGGAGTTTATTGATGATTTTTTTGTTTCTACTGAACATTTTGACGGTAGTTATAACAGTTCTGAAAAAGTTTACAAATTTAATATAGCCCTGTACCTTAATTCTCTTTATGATCCTGATATTTCAAAAAGAAAAGACAACCTGGGCTTTTATTTATTCCCATCTTTTAATCGCGTTACAGCAAACAGGCTAATTATTGACAATAATAAATCAGGAAATAAAATCGAGTTGAATATTGTATATTCAGATTTAAAATAACAATTCCTGATAATTAACTTTAGATCACCCTAGTCACTTTAGATCACTTCAATTATGTGTGGAATTATTGGATATATTGGAAATAAGGATGTATGCCCCATATTAATTAAAGGTCTTAAAAGACTTGAATACAGGGGGTATGATTCTGCGGGTATTGCTATAATTAATGAAAATACTGAAGTTTATAAATGTAAAGGCAAAGTATCTGATCTAGAGTCTTTTATTAAAGGCAAGAATGTTTGTGGAAATATTGGGATAGGACATACACGTTGGGCTACCCATGGTGAACCAAATTATATTAATGCTCATCCTCAAACTTCAGCAGACGGCCATTTTATTATTATCCATAACGGAATAATTGAGAATTATTCTGTTATCAAAAAGAATTTAACATCAAAAGGTGTATTATTTAAAAGCGAAACTGATACGGAGGTATTGGTTAACCTTATTGAGCATTTTTACCTGAAAGGAATTGTTGGTGCTGAACTTGCTGTAAGGCATGCACTCGACAGAGTTGAAGGAGCATATGGAATTGTTGTGGTATGTTTAGATGAGCCTGATAAGCTTATTGTAGCAAGAAAAGGCAGCCCTTTAGTTATCGGGGTTGGTAAAGAAGAATATTTTATTGGATCGGATGCCAGCCCAATTGTAGAATACACCAAAGATGTCATTTTTCTAAATGATAATGATATTGCAGTTATTAAAAAGGATGAAATAATACTTAAAACTCTTAAAAACGATCTTCTTGTTCCCAAGGTTCAAAAAATAGATCTTGAAATCGGCGAAATAGAAAAAGGTGGTTATGAGCATTTTATGCTTAAAGAAATATTTGAGCAACCTCAGTCAATCAGTGATACTCTCAGAGGAAGGATATTAGCTGATAAATCGGGAATTGTTTTAGGTGGACTGCATGAAGTATTTCCAAAACTGATTTCAGCCAAGAGGATCATAATTGTTGCATGTGGTACCTCATGGCATGCAGGTCTGGTTGGTGAATATCTTTTTGAAGAATTTGCAAGGCTTCCTGTTGAGGTTGAATATGCATCAGAATTCAGATACAGAGATCCTATTATTAATAAGGAAGATGTTATTATTGCTATTAGTCAAAGTGGTGAAACTGCCGATACCCTTGCTGCTATTGCCTTGGCAAAAAAAGCCGGTTCTCTGGTTTTGGGAATTTGTAATGTTGTCGGATCAAGTATTTCAAGAGAAACTGATGGAGGAGTATTTACCCATGCAGGTCCTGAAATAGGTGTTGCTTCAACAAAAGCTTTTACAGCCCAGATAACTGTGCTGACTATGATGGCATTGTTATTAGGAAGAAAAAAAGAAGTTCTTGAAAAAAAAAGGTATCAATCTCTAATTAAAGAACTGGCCATAATTCCTGAGAAGATAAAAATGATACTGGAACATAATGATATTATTAAAGATATTGCAGAAAAGTTTAAAGATTCCAATAACTGTTTGTATTTAGGGAGAGGTTACTTTTTCCCTGTTGCACTTGAAGGGGCATTAAAACTTAAAGAGATATCTTATATTCATGCCGAAGGTTATCCGGCAGCAGAAATGAAACACGGGCCAATAGCTTTAATAGATGAAAATATGCCGATTTTTGTTGTGGCAACAAAAGATGGATCTTATGAAAAAATTGTCAGCAATATTCAGGAAATTAAAGCAAGAAAAGGAATAGTAATCGCGATAATAACTGAAGGTGATACAATTATTCAGTCTATGGCCGATTATGTAATTGAAGTTCCTGTAGCTGAACCTGCTGTTACTGCCATACTTTCTGTAATACCCTTTCAGTTACTATCATACTATATCGCTATTAAAAGAGGATGTAATGTTGACCAGCCAAGAAATCTGGCTAAATCAGTTACTGTGGAGTAATTATTGATTTAAAGCGTTTACTTAGCCTCAGTGCTATAATCTTATTCTGCCAATCTGTTACTTTTACCAAAACCAAACATTTTTTTTGATTTAATTTTATCTACTGCATATTTAGGGATCATTTCTTCCCAGCCTGGAACATTATTCTTGATCATTTCAATCACATTGTCTGAAAAAATATGCAATTTATCAGTATTAATGTTTTTTAAATCTTTTAGTTTTTTGTTTTTTATCAGATAATCAAAAAGAGGTTTTATATTATCGGGTATATCTATTGTTTTTGATGTGATTATTTTATCTCCCGATTCTGATAAAGCCGGATAAACGTACATTTCCATATTTTTGACAAAAAGTTTACCGAAAGCTTCAAGAATACCTCCCTTAAGATTTTTGTAATTTTTTTCATTAAGAATATCTTTCAGAGTTAATGCATTAAGAACAATTCCCAGTTTGTCAATTTTAAAGCGATTAAAGTATGATATAAATTTATAGTGCTCAGGATAGTTTGATACCATAACATTCTGACCTAATCCGCATATTAATTCCACCCTGTTAATAAAATCATTTTCATCAAAATCGCCTGTTTTAAGAATACTTTCCATGCTTAATTCACAAAATGTGACAGAATTATTTTTATCATTCGTTTTTTTAGAAAATTCATTAAATCCAGTATTTATCATATCGAATGTAAAATGCGTAATCGGCCTGAATCTTCCCCGTATAATCAATACATTTTTCTTATGAAGCATATCTGATGGTTGACATACGTTCATATTTTTGTCAAAAAGGCTTGCACTTGTCATATGATTTTTAACCAGTTGAACGCTTAACAACCTGTTGTCAATATATTTCAGATCAGGCCCTGACATTTTTATCATATTTATTTCTATCTGATCACGCGACAAGCCATCAAGAAGAGATAATAGAAATCTATGAGGATTATTGGTATAATTATAACATGCATAAATCAAATTTATTCCAAAAATTCCGGTTGTTCTTTGTTGCAGAAAATTATCCTTTTCAAGTAAGCGGATATGTACAATAACATCATTAGAATTTGAATTAGGGTATAATTGAAATCTAACTCCAATCCATCCGTGACTTTCATTTGTTTTCTGGTAATTTATTGCTGTAATAGTATCGGCATATGTAAAAAAGCATACATCTTTTTTGTTTTTTTTTATTATTTGTGGCAAGGCATCAAACTCAGTTTCAAGCATTTGTCGCAATCTTTCCTCACTAACATACCTTTTAGCTTCTGATGCTCCATATAAATAGTCACTAAATGCCATATCATATGCAGAAATAGTTTTGGCAATTGTTCCTGAAGCACCACCGGCGCGAAAAAACCTTCTGGCCACCTCCTGCCCGGCACCTATTTCAGCAATTGTTCCATATATATTTCTATTAAGATTTAACTTAAGGGCCTTTTGAGTGGGGTCGGTAATTATCTGTTTTTTCATCAGTAGATATTAAAAAGGATATATATTAGTTAATTCATAACCAAAAAATCACCTTTCTATGTATTGTTTTTCATAATATTTGCTGTAATCGCCTGAAATAATATTATTGAGCCATTCTTCATTAGAGAGATACCATTCGACAGTTTTATCCAGACCTTCTTCAAATTGTAAAGAAGGTTTCCATCCAAGTTCTTTCTGAATTTTTGTGGAATCAATAGCATATCGCATGTCGTGGCCTGCTCTGTCCTTAACAAAAGTAATAAGCTTCGATGATGTTCCCGCTTCCCTGTTTAACTTCTTATCCATTATTTTACACAACAAATTAATCAGGTCAATATTTGTCCATTCATTGTTTCCACCAATATTATAGGTTTCTCCGGTTACACCTTTATGAAAAACCAAATCTATTGCTGAAGCATGGTCCTCAACAAATAACCAGTCACGAATGTTTTCTCCTTTCCCGTATATTGGAATTGTTTTATTGTTTTTAATATTATTTATTGCCAGTGGAATGAGTTTCTCTGGAAACTGATTGGAACCGTAATTATTAGAACAATTAGAAATTACAAATGGCAGTTTGTATGTGTGAAAATAAGCTCTTACGAGATGATCAGAGCTTGCTTTGGAGGCAGAATATGGACTTCTGGGGTCATAAGCTGTTGTTTCAAAAAACAGGCCCTCTTTTCCCAACGATCCGTATACTTCATCAGTAGAGATATGATAAAATATTTTGTTTTCAGAGTTTTTATTCCAAATTAGTTTTGCGGCATTCAAAAGATTTACTGTTCCAACAATATTAGTATTAATAAAAGCAAGAGGGTCGGTTATTGAACGATCAACATGAGATTCGGCAGCCAGATGAATTACTCCGTCGAACATATATTTTTCAAAAAGCCTATTAATAAAATCCATATCATTAATATTGCCTTTTACAAATGTGTAATTATCTTTTTTGTCAATATCCCTTAGGTTTTCCAGATTACCCGCATAACTTAGTGTGTCGAGGTTAACTATTTTATAATCAGGATATTTATTAACAAATAAACGAATAACATGTGATCCTATAAATCCTGCTCCTCCTGTAATTAATATATTCTTCATCGTTAATTTTTTCGTTTCAGGTTTTTTTCCCAATTCCATGCTGATAGTAAAGTTTCTTCTAATGTGCTTTCAGCTTTCCATCCAAGCTCTTTATTGGCATAACTGGTGTTGGCCCAGATTTGTTCAATATCACCAGATCGTCTGTCAACAATTTTATAATTTAAATTTTGTTCAGAAACCTTCTCAAAACAGTTTATAATTTCCAGCACAGAAGATCCCCTGCCTGTTCCAAGATTAAAATACTCAAATCCTTTTTTATTATTTTTATTAATTAGCCGGTTGCTTGCAGTTACATGGGCTTTTGCAAGATCAACAACATGGATATAATCACGTATAGCAGAACCATCAGGAGTATTATAATCTCCACCGAATACTTTTAATTCTTCCCTTAGTCCTATAGCTGTTTGTGTTAGGAATGGTACAAGATTGTTTGGTATTCCAAGTGGAAGCTCACCAATGAGAGCTGAAGAATGTGCCCCTATAGGATTAAAATATCTCAAAGCTATTGCTGATATATCAGGGTTTGCTTCAATCGAATCAAAAAGAATTTCTTCACAAATCTGTTTTGTATTTGCATATGGACATGAAGGTGGCAATATTGGTGCCTCTTCTGTTACCGGAAGTTTTTCAGGCTGTCCGTATACAGTACAGGAAGATGAAAATACAAAATTTGGAATATTATATTTAAGCATCCCTGATATCAGATTTATCAGAGAGTTTAAATTATTATGATAATACATTAAAGGTTTTTCAACAGATTCACCAACCGCCTTATATGCTGCAAAATGAATTATTGCATCAATTGAAGTATATTTTCTGAAAAATAAGTCTAATTTATCTTTATCACAAAGGTCAAATTCTTCAAAAACAGGCCTTACACGGGTAATTTTTTCTATATTATCTAAAACTTCCCTACGGGAATTAGACAGATTATCAATAATTATTACCTCATATCCTTCATTAATTAATTCTACAGCTGTATGAGACCCAATATATCCCATTCCGCCGGTTACAAGAATTTGTTTTTTCTCCATTATTTATTTACAGCTTTATGACAATATTATTATTTATTTGATATTTCTCTCCACTTTCTTCACAAACAGCATTTCCCTGAGAATCAAAATCAAGCTTGTGCCCATATTCACTCATCCATCCGATATGCCTGGCAGGATTTCCAACAACAAGGGAATATGGCTTAACTTCATTAATAACTACCGCTCCAGCACCAATAAATGAATATTTGCCAATATTATTTCCACACAAAATTGTTGCATTTGCTCCTATAGTTGCCCCTTTGCAAACCAGGGTTTTTTCATATTTATTTTTCCTTATAATTGATGATCGGGGATTGGTGATATTTGTAAAAACCATTGAAGGACCCAGGAATACATCATCTTCGCAGCAAACACCTGTATAAATAGAAACATTATTTTGAACTTTAACATTATTTCCCAGAATAACATCTGTAGAAATAAGTACATTCTGGCCAATAGTGCAGTTTTTCCCGATTAAACAATTTTTCATTATATGTGAAAAATGCCAGATTTTGGTATCATCCCCTATTTCACAAGGTAAATCAATAACTGCAGTTTCGTGTGAGAAATAATTTTTCATTAAATGATACAATTAGTTTTTGTTAGCAAAATCAAGAATATTATTACAAATATATTCCAGTTGTTCAATGTCCAGCTCAGTGTGCATAGGTAATGAAATTACCTGATTGCAAAGTGTTTCCGTTATTTCAAGATTATTTCCTACAGAACAATTTTCTTTTAAAGCATCTTGTTTATGCAGAGGAGCAGGATAATATATCATCGATGGTATATCTCTGGATTTTAAAAATTTTTGCAATTCCATATTATTTATACCATTACATTTTATGGTGTACTGGTGAAAACTATGAGTGGAATATTTTACCCGTTTCGGAATTATTAATTTAGGATTGGAAATAAAAGCAGAATCATAATAATCAGCTGCTTTTTGCCTTGCTCCAATATACTCATCAATATACTTAAGTTTAATATTCAGAATAGCTGCCTGAATGCTATCGAGCCGTGAATTTACTCCTATAATACTATGCTTGTATTTTATTTTTGAACCATGATTGGCGATCAGGTTTATTTTTTCTGCCAGAATATCATTATTGGTAAATATTGCACCCCCATCACCATAACATCCAAGGTTTTTTGAAGGAAAAAAGGATGCACAAGCTATATCTCCAAGATTTCCCGCCATTTTTCTTGTCGAGTCAGAATAAATATACTCTGTTCCAACAGCTTGTGCCATATCTTCAATAACATATAAATTATACTGTTTAGCTATTTGATTAATTTTTTCCATGTTTGCACATTGACCAAATAAATGTATAGGTATAATAGCTTTGGTCTTCTTTGTAATAGCTTTTTTTAAGGATTCCACATCCAGATTAAAACTTTCCTGATCAACATTAACCAGAACTGCCTTAAGTTTTAATAAATTAATAACCTCAACACAAGAAATAAATCCAAAATCGGGAGTTATTATTTCATCTCCGGGATCAAGATCGAGAGCCATTAGAGCTATTTGTATGGCATCTGTTCCATTTGCACAACTAATTGCATTTTTAACACCAAGATATTTTTTAAGCCCTTCCCTGAATTTTTTTACAGCAGGTCCGTTAATAAAACTCGATTGTTCAATAACTTCCGAAATTGCACTGTCAACCTCAGTCTTAATTTTATTGTATTGGGTCTTAAGATCGACCATCCGTATCTCTCTCATTTTCTATTCAATTTTCTACTTACAAATATAACCATTCCCTGGCTTTTCAATTTATGGAAATACAATATTTAGCATCTGTCATTGAGTCAGGAAGTTAGGTCTGTAAAATTAAAAAAAATACTGAAAAAATTGTTAGCTAAGCATGATTTTATATATTTTTGCACTTTGAAATATAGTTTTAGTAAACAAATTGTAATTATTTTTGTTTTACAGAGTTATTAGTATATGGAAATTAATAAATATATAAAAGAACTTTTATTTCAGCACGATTGTGTAATAATCCCTGGTTTTGGAGGGTTTGTTACGAATTATCAAGCAGCTGAAATTAAAGAAAATATTAATTCAATATTACCTCCTTCTAAAATTATTGGATTTAATAAAAACCTTATTCATAATGACGGTTTACTTATCAACTTTATTGCGATAAGCTGTGGAATTAATTTTGAAGAGGCTAAAGATGAGCTTGAGAAGTATGTTAAAAAATTGAGAGAAAGATTGATTGTTGGGGGTAAAGTACAACTTCCGGGAATTGGAACTTTCAAACTGGATGAACAGGAAAATATTCAATTTGAACCAGGACTTTCGCGAAATTACCTGCTCGATTCGTACGGGCTTATTCCAATAGATATTAAGGAATTAGTTTCTCAACCATTTCAGAAACCTATTTATAGAAGTGCCAGGCCGCTGCCATATCAATCAGAAAGAACAAGAGCGGAATCAGGATCTCTTATTACAGGCATTTTACGGGATAAAAAAACCAGAGCTATTTTATTTGGTTTACCTCTGTTATTAACAATTTCTTTGTTGCCCTTTAGTCCAAGATTTAGTAATATTTTTAAGGTTGAGTCTGCCGGTTTTGATCCTTCAAATTCAATATCCAAAACATATAATAAAGCTGAAACAGATTCCGGAAAGCTTGAAGGAAAGATTATTGCCCAACCAGCCGACAACAAAATACAACCTGATATTATTACGAATACTGGTAATAAAAAGGAAATTATAGAACAACCAACTGCTCAACCGGCCGATAATATTTTTCTTATTGCAGGCAGCTTCATGAACATTAACAATGCTAAGAAGTTCTGCAATGAAATGATTGCTAAGGGATATAACTCAAAATTATTAACTGATAATAATGGAATGAATAGAGTATCAGTTTTTTCAACAAATACTGAAAAAATTGCAAAAGAAAATCTTAACTCGATAAATTCCAGTCAAAATGAGTTTAAGGCCTGGATATTAATAAAATAATTTCTATTTGATTTCAGATCCCGGTATCATATTTTGTTTATCAGGAGAAATAAAACTTAACTCCCCTTCTTGATTCTCAGCCATAAGTATCATTCCTTGCGATTCAATTCCTTTAATTTTTCTGGGTTCAAGATTTACAAGAAGGCTTACTTTTTTTCCTATGATTTCTTCAGGTTTGTAATATTCTGCTATTCCTGAAACAACTGTTCTTTTGTCAATCCCCGAATCAATAAGAAGTTTTATCAGCTTTTTTGTTTTAGGAACTTTTTCAGCTTCCAAAATTGTACCAACACGAATATCCAATTTTGTGAAATCTTCAAAACTAATATTTTCAAGTGCTTTTTTAATAACTATATTATCCATAGAAGCTTTTTTTGTTTCGAGAAGTTTATTAACCTGATATTCAATCTGATCATCTTCAATTATGTCGAATAAAAGAGATGGTTTATTTAGTTGATGCCCGGGTTTGATAAGATTGGCATCTCCGATAATCTCCCAATCATTAATATTAATATTAAGAAATCCTCTTAATTTTTTTGCTGTTGAAGGAAGAAAGGCTTCTAATAAAATGGAAAGGTTTCCGGTAATCTGAATGGATATATTCAGAATAGTTTTTACTCTTTCCTGGTCTGTTTTGATTAATTTCCATGGTTCAGTCTCAGCAAGATATTTATTACCAAGTCGCGCCAGGCTCATTGCTTCAAATAATGCTTCCCTGATACGGAAATTTTCCATACAAGATTCAACTTTTTGCCTGATATTTTTGATCTGGCTTAGGGCATCTTTATCAATATCAGTAAGAGATGTAACTTCAGGACATATGCCATCGAAATATTTGTGAGTCAGCACCATAGATCGATTCACAAAATTGCCGAGTATAGCTACAAGCTCATTATTATTTCTTGTTTGAAAATCTTTCCAGGTGAAATCATTATCTTTTGCTTCCGGTGCGTTAGCTGTTAGAACATATCGCAATACATCCTGCTTATCTTTAAAATCTTCAAGATACTCATGAAGCCACACCGCCCAGTTTCTGGATGTTGATATTTTATCTCCTTCAAGATTAAGAAATTCATTTGCCGGAACGTTGTGTGGTAAAATATATGAGCCTTCTGATTTTAACATTGCCGGAAATATTATACAATGAAATACAATATTGTCCTTACCTATGAAGTGAACCATTTTGGTTCCTTCATCTTTCCAGTATTTTTCCCAATCGTTTGTTAACTCTTTTGTGGCAGAAATATAACCTATAGGCGCATCGAACCAAACATAAAGAACTTTACCTTTTGCATTTTTAATAGGAAGAGGTACTCCCCAGTCAAGATCACGACTTACAGCTCTTGGTTGTAAACCCTGATCGATCCACGATTTACACTGTCCATACACATTAGGTCTCCAGTTTTTGTTATCTTCAAGTATCCATTTTCTCAGGAAAGGTTCGTATTTGTCGAGAGGCAAGTACCAGTGGGTTGTTTCTTTCATAACCGGAATATTACCACTTATGGCAGATTTCGGGTTAATTAGATCTGTAGCATTTAATGATGATCCACAACTTTCACATTGGTCGCCATATGCATTTTCGCTGGAACAATTCGGACAAGTTCCTGTTATATAACGATCGGCCAGGAATTGATTATTTTCCTCATCATAGTATTGCTCGGTAGTTTTTTCAATAAATTCGTTTTTATCATACAGAGTCTTAAAAAATTCAGAAGCTGTTTCATGATGTATCTTATTCGAAGTACGGGAATATATATCGAATGATATTCCGAATTCTTCAAACGACTTCTTAATAATGCTATTATACTTATCAACAATATCCTGGGGGCTCTTTCCAACTTGTTTTGCTTTAAGAGTTATTGGCACTCCATGTTCATCTGAACCACAAATAAATATAACATCTTTTCCTCTCATGCGGAGATATCTCGTATATATATCTGCAGGAATATAAACTCCGGCAAGATGGCCAATATGAATAGGCCCGTTGGCATAAGGTAATGCTGCTGTAATAAGATGACGCTTAAATTCTTTCATTAGAAATTCTACTTGATAAATTATCAGGTAAAGATATTTAATTTAAAATCGAAAATTGCAATCAACAAACGAAAATCAAATGGAACACTATGAACTTGGCATAAAGGGTGAAAAAATAGCACAGAAATATTTGATAAAAAATAATTATAGAATTTTAGAAACAAACTGGCGTAGTAAGGGTTATGAAGTGGATATTATTGCCTCTTATAAAAATACTATCGTTATTGTTGAGGTAAAAACACGTTCTTCAACAAAGTTTAATCAACCACATGATGCTGTTAACAGAAGCAAACAAAATTCAATTATAAGAGTCGCTGAATCATATGTTTTTAGTAATCAGCTTAATATGGAAGTAAGATTTGATATAATTACTGTTATACTTAATCAGAATGTTTGTAAAATTAAGCACATTGAAAATGCATTTTATCCTCTTATTTAATAGTTCAGAGTTCAGAGTTCAGAGTTCAGAGTTCAGAGTTCAGAGTTCAGAGTTTAGAGTTCAGAGTTCAGAGTTCAGAGTTCAAAAATCTTAAATCTTAAATCAATAAATTACATCCTCTTATATCAGAATTATCAAATCTTCCCAGAACCTCAAAAGAACCATTTTTATATACTTTCCCAAGATCACGGGTTTCTATAAAAGCACATGAATAAATATTGGCAAGGTCAATAATATTTATCCCTCCCGATTTATTAATTCCGGGATAATAAAATGGATCGTATGGATCTCTGATAATTATTTTTTTCCAGGGAGGAGAGTAAAAAAATCCGGAGCCTTTTGACCATGATTGTGAAAATAATTCCGACATACTATATTCTGAATGAATATTTGTTATGCCGAATCCCTTTGATAATTCAAGATGCAGTTCTGTTTTTACCATTTCTTTTCTTTGGCCCTTCATTCCTCCTGTTTCAATTATGATAACATTTTCTGAATTTATCCTGAACAGATCAATAAAATCAAGTAATGCATAACTTAAGCCTATTATAATTGTCTTTTGTTTTTTCCCCTTAGTCTTTTCAATTAAATCGGCTAATTTTTCCTCATTATTAAGATAAAAGCCACTTTGGGGATGTTTACTTTTATCAATAAGAAATTTCACCATATGAATAAGTGAAGAATCCGGGTTCTCTTTGGGAGAGGGCATTAGGGCCATTATACAGTATTTCTCTGGATGGCCATAAAATAACATGAATGATTTTAAAATACTCTCCTCATACAGGTTAAGATCAGTAACATAATTAATTGAAGGAATGTTGCCGGTAGTTCTACTACTATAAAACTTTTTTATATGCTTATGGCCTGAACACAATATCTTATGTGACTTGAAAAATTCTATTGGCAGAAATGGAATATCCTTGAGTTTTTTGACGTAATCTGGCCGGCAACCAATTGAGCTAATAAATTTTTTATAAACAGGATTATTTGCCGACTGGTATAAAAATAAATCCAGTGCCAGTTTTTCAAATGAAATAGCATTATCGAGAGTAAATATTTTCTCCCTTAATTTCGGGATCATATTAATAAATTATTCATTTATTGCTTTAATGCCAGGCAATATTTTACCTTCAATAAATTCCAGCATAGCACCACCGCCGGTTGAAACATACGACACTTTATCTCCCATATTATACTGGTTTATTGCAGCAACAGAATCACCTCCTCCAACAAGAGAAAATGCTCCTTTCTCAGTTGCGTTTACAATAGCCTGAGCAATTTTGAAAGTTCCTGTTTTAAAATTTGGCATTTCAAAAACTCCCATAGGCCCATTCCAGAGAATTGTAGATGATTTTTTAATAATATCTGAAAACAATAATATTGTTTGTGGGCCAATATCAAGGCCCATAAAATTATTTTTTACTTCGTTTATTTTACTTATTTCAATATTTGCTTCATTGTCAAATTTATCTGCATTAACAGAATCAACAGGTAAATAAAGTTCAACAGAATTCATTTTGGCTGCTTCAATAACATCCAGGGCTTTATCAATTTTATCCTCTTCAACCAAAGAGGAACCTATTTGTCCTCCAAGTGCTTTAATGAAAGTGAATGTCATACCGCCTCCAATTATCAGGTTATCTACCCTGTCGATAAGATTTTCGATAATGGAAATTTTACTGGAAACTTTTGCGCCACCCAGAATAGCTGTAAAAGGAGATTTGGATTTATCAAGAACCTTGTTAATGCTAGTGAGCTCATTTGTAATTAAATAGCCAAACATTTTGTCCTTTGGAAAAAACTTAGCTATAATAGTAGTAGATGCGTGAGCCCGATGAGCTGTTCCAAAAGCATCATTGATATATACATCTGCGATAGAAGCAAGTTCTTTGGCAAAATCTTCATCTCCATCAGTTTCTTCTTTGAAAAATCGAAGATTTTCCAGAAGAAGTATTTCTCCCGGTTGAAGTTCTTTCGCCAATTTTTTTGTCTGTTCTCCTATACAACTTTCCGAAAATTTAACTTTTATGCCCGTTTTATCAGATAGGTGGTCAATAATATGCCGTAAAGAGTAAATATCCTCCGGCCCGTTTTTCGGACGGCCCATGTGAGACATCAGAATTACTGATCCATTGTTTTCAATAACTTTTTTTATGGTTGGCAATGCGGCCCGGATTCTTGTATCGTCAGTGATTTTAAAATTT
>JBHOTF010000040.1:0-20657 GCA_042584005.1 Bacteroidota bacterium | reverse complement strand
CTATCACTATATTATCTGTTTTTCTATTTGTATCATTTGGTTTAATTTTCAGAGAAGTAAATAGGAAATATTTGAATACTGTTATTCAGCAAAATGGGAACAATATTGGTTCAATCGTTGAGGGAGCTTTATATCATTCCATGCTGCAAAACGATAGAAGTGCACTTCAGAATACGCTTGATGTGATTAATACAATGCCGGGCATTGAGGATGTTAATATGTATGATAATCAGGACAGTCTTGTTCATTCATCCTTTTTTACCGATTCAATTGGACACAATAATCCAAATTGCAAGAGTTGCCATGCAGATATTAATTCCATGTTTCCCAGAAAAGAGAAATCTTTCAGGATCATAAATATTGATCACGGATGTGAGATGAGTCAAAAAGATTATAATTATCGACTCCTTTTAATCAGATCCCCGATTTTAAATGAAAAATCCTGCTACACAGCCTCCTGTCATGCACATAACAAAAGTGATGATGTACTTGGGTCCTTTGTTATAAGAATCCCTTTAGAAGAACTTGATTATGCTGTGGAAGAGTCTTCGACAAATTTCTTTCTGTTGGCTTCATTGACAACTTTTTTACTTGTATTTTTCTTAATAATTTTCACACGAAAACAAATAAAAAAACCATTAAATGCTATAATAAAAGCCAGTGTGGCTGTTTCGAAAGGTGATAAAAGTACACGATTGGAAATTAATCCCAATCAATTGAATGATATGAGGATGGTTTCCAGTGCTTTTAATGAAATGCTTGACAGTTTGCAAACAGCAACAAACGAGTTGGAAAATTGGTCACATCAACTAGAATATAAGGTTCAAAAAAAGACAGAAGAATTATCGGAAATGCAAAATGAATTAATACATGTTGAGCGAATTGCATCACTGGGTAAATTATCCTCTTCAGTTGCACATGAAATAAATAACCCTTTGTCGGGTGCTTTAACATATACAAAGTTAGTTCAAAAACTATTAATTAAACCTGTGCAGGATGACGCCGTTAAAGAGTCGATGTTAAAATATTTAAAAATGATTGAAAAAGAGACCAAACGCTGTGGCGACATTGTTAAGGGCTTACTGGAATTTTCAAAAAAAGATCAGCAGGATTTTAAAAATAAAAATTTACATGACATAGTTGGTGAGACATATACTTTGATGGCTCATCAAATGAAAATAGCAAACATTAGCTTTCATACAGATTTTTCTGCCAAATGGGATTTAATACATTGCAGTGAGAATCAGATAAAACAGGCTTGTGTTGCCATTCTGCTGAATGCTTCCGAAGCTGTTTTTGAGAATGGCGAGATTATGATAAAAACAACTACCCCGGATGAAGATAATATAAAACTCGATATAACTGATAATGGCGTAGGTATTGCCCCTGAAGATATTTCACATATTTTTGAACCATTTTTCTCGGCTAAACAAAAAACAAGTGGTATCGGATTGGGTTTAGCCATTGTACACGGTATTGTTCAAAGCCACAAGGGTAAAGTAGAGGTATATTCTGAACTGGGGACAGGTACCACCATCTCAATAATTTTACCTGTTGTTAAAAATTAAAAGAAATATATTGAAAACTAACATTTTAATATTAATTTTCGATAATAAAGAAATCGCACATAAATATATAGACTGATAAATAAACAGTATTAACATAGGAGTTCTAACAATGGCTTTGTTTAATATTTCTTCTCATAAAAATAGTAATGGTAATTCATTATTTAATAGGTATTTAAAATTCCAATCATCGATTTATGGCCAGGTAGTTTTGATCATCGCTTTATTGTCTGTTTTTTTGTTTATATCATTTGGAACCATTTTCAGGACCGTAAACAAGGAATATATGGAAAGTATTATTCAGCAAAGTGGAGACAATGTGTGTTTGCTGGTTGAAGGATCTTTGTATCAATACATGCAGGAAAACGATAAAACAGCATTACAAAATATGCTGAAGATTATCAACACAATGCCTGGCATTGAGGATGTTAATATGTATGATAATCAAGATAGCCTTGTTCATTCATCTTATTTCACTGACTCTGTCGGGCACAATAATCCAAATTGTAAAAGTTGCCATGCAGATATTAAAACCATGTTTCCCAGAGAAGAGAAGTCTTTTAGAATCATAAATATTGATAGCGAATGTAAGATGAACCAAAAAAATTATGATACCAGGCTTCTTTTAATCAGATCACCCATATTAAATCAAGAATCATGCTATACAAGCTCCTGTCATGCACATAATAAAAATGATGAAGTACTAGGTTCCTTTGTAATAAGAGTACCTTTAGAAGAACTTGATGCGAACCTCAATAAGTCTTACCTATTAGCAATATTGACAACTCTTTTATTAGTAACCTTTTTATTGTTCTTCACCAAAAGAAAAATTAATAATCCACTAAATGCGATAATAAAGGCAAGTGAAGCTGTTTCACGAGGTGATAAAAGTTCAAGATTGGAGATAAAACCCAATCAACTGCACGATATGAAGATGGTTTCCAGCGCATTTAATGAAATGCTGGATAATCTGCAATCGGCATCACGCGAGTTAAAAAATTGGTCACAACAACTTGAATCTAAGGTCAAAGAAAAGTCAGAAGAATTATCAGAAATGCAATATGAATTGATACATGTTGAGCGAATTGCATCGCTGGGCAAATTATCCTCCTCAGTGGCACATGAAATAAATAATCCTTTATCGGGTGTTTTAACATACACAAAGTTGGTTCAAAAACTATTAAATAAGCTTGATCTGGAAAACGACGTTAAAGAGTCGATTTTAAAATATCTGAAAGTGATAGAAAAAGAGACCAAACGTTGTGGCGATATTGTTAAAGGTTTATTAGAATTTTCAAGAAAAGATCACCAGGATTTTGAGAACATTCAATTACATAAAATAGCTGGTGAGGCTTATACTTTGATGTCACACCAAATGAAAATAGCAAACATTGACTTTAATACAGATTTTTCTGCTGAATTGGATTTAATACTATGTGGTGAAAATCAGATAAAGCAGGCTTGTATTGCTATTCTGCTGAATGCCTTCGAAGCTGTTTTGGAGAACGGGGAAATTATGATGAAAACGACTAACCCGGATGAAGATAATATAAAACTTGAGATAACGGATAATGGTGTAGGTATAGACCCTGAAGACATTCCACACATTTTTGAGCCTTTTTATTCAGCCAAACAAAAAGCAAGTGGTATCGGATTAGGTTTAGCCATTGTTCATGGTATAATTCAAAACCATAATGGAAAAGTAGAGGTAGATTCTGAATTGGGCAAAAGAACAACCATTTCTATAATTTTACCTTTAGTGAAGAATTAAAAAGTAATAAAATGGCTACAAATGTTTCAATATTAATTGTTGACGATGAAGAATCCGTACGAGATTCATTATACAACTGGTTCATCGATGACGGGTATATCGTCGATTGTGCTGAGAACGCCAAACAAGCACTGTCAATTCTTGAATCTAAAAATTTTGACATCATTCTGGCTGATATCAAAATGCCGGGCATGGATGGATTGGAAATGCACAGACGGATCAAATTCTTAAACAAGGATTCAATTGTGATTATTATGACAGCATTTGCATCTGTGGCTACTGCAGTTCAGGCATTAAAAGACGGGGCGTATGATTATATAACAAAACCTTTTGATCCGGACGACCTGTCGCATTTAATTCGAAATGCGGCCAGCCAAATTTCTTTAAAAGCTGAGAATATAGCTTTAAGGAATAAAGTTATTTCTTTAGAAAATGTAGAAGATCTTATCGGAAACAGTGAACCAATGATAAAGGTTCTTCAGGAAGTTGAGAAGGTGGCTCAATCTAATTCCCCGGTAATTATTACAGGAGAAAGTGGTACTGGTAAAGAACTTATTGCCAAAGCCATACATTCCAATTCCCAGCGAAAATTTTTCCCCTTGGTTAGTGTACATTGCGGAGCATTGACTGAAAGTTTATTAGAAAGTGAATTATTCGGTCACGAAAAAGGTGCATTTACAGGTGCAATGTTTAATCGTAAAGGCCGGTTTGAAATGGCTGATGGAGGAACAATCTTCCTCGATGAAATTGCAACTGTTTCAGCTAAAATGCAAATCGAATTGCTGCGTGTATTGGAATCAAAGACTTTTGTAAGGGTTGGCGGCAATAAAGAAATCACATCTGATTTCAGGGTTATCTGTGCTACAAACAAAGATTTGAAAAAAATGGTGGAAAAGGGAACTTTTCGTGAAGACCTTTACTACAGGTTGAATGTAGTAAATATTACAGTACCCCCTTTGCGTGAAAGAGATGAAGATATTCCCGTCCTTGTAAATTATTTCATTGAAAAATATTGCACCAATATGAGCCGGGATATTATTGCAATTGATCCGGCAGCTTTAAAACGCCTTAAAGAATATGATTTTCCGGGAAATGTACGTGAACTTGAAAACATGATTGAACGTGCAATTGTAATCGGTAACGATAAAGATATTCGTTTAAAAGACCTTCCATTTGAAAATGATAATATAAGCACATCCGTTGAAAGCCTGGAGGATCTTGAAAAAAAATATATTTTACAAATTCTTGATAAATACGGTTGGAATATATCACGATCAGCGAAAGTCTTAAAAGTGGACAGGGTAACACTTTACAATAAAATTAAAAAGTTCGGTTTAAAAGCTTCAAAATAAAAGCAATCTGTTTTTGATTAATGTAAATGCTTCAGAAGCCGGAAATTTGTATATTAAAGTAATTATATAAAATTTAATCAAGTATTCATAAAGATTGTTTTAATTGAATAAACAAAAAATCCTATTAATTTCTCATGGGCATTTCGAGAAGGATTTTCTTGAAATGATAGCTAAAGATGTGTCTCGCGAATTTCTTTATGCTGTTAATTTTGAAGAAAGTCATATCGATATAAGTGAATTTTATGACCCTATGCGAAGACAATACGATGCTAATAAATTATTAAAAGAAATAGATTCTATTTCCTCATCCGAAATTTTAAAAAAAGTCGGATTATTCCGTGTAGATTTATTTATCCCTATCCTTACGTATATTTTTGGACAGGCAACTTTCAGGGGTAACACAGGAATTGCATCACTATACAGGCTCAGAAACGAACAATATGGAATGATAAAGGATGAAGCTTTGCTGCTTGATCGCTTCAAAAAAGTTGTTATCCATGAACTTGGTCATACCTTTGGACTAATACACTGTCATATTCCAACCTGCATAATGAGGTCAAGCACATACGTTGAAGATATTGATCAAAAAAGTCAAAACCTATGCATCAAGTGCCGGACTTCAATAGGCCTGATTTAAAGTTGGGTCGCATCTGTTCTTGTAGAATACCAGCATTGGTAAAAAAGTGAGTTAATAATAATAATATGAAGAATCAACATAACAAACAAAGCCTTGTTTCAAAAGATGAAGAAATGAAGACAGCATTTGCAGAGTTGGAGCAGGGAGTGCATGCAGCCCTGGAGACTTATTCCAATGTCCACCGTGGTAGCGGGCACAACTCTATGGTGTCTACACATTTATTCGAGCAAGCCAGGGATATTGTTCTGGAATATCTGGGTCTGAAAAAATCTAAATATGTGGTCATCTTTAGTACACCAAGGAGAGTGGAAATTCTCACCAGACAACTTAATCAGGAGGCATATCAAGTTGTGTCAAGTAAGGATATCGGTTTGTCAATAGGTGTAAGGGCGTTAGCAGTTAAAAGAAAGGCCCTGCCACGAGGCATTCCTTTTCAAACAGGTGGAGGAACAACCAAACTTATATCTCAGGGCTGGGTAATCTGGGCAGATGCTCCGGACAAGTTTGAGGCCGGCACACCAGCAATTGTAAATGTAATAGCGTTTGCAAAAGCATTGTGCCTGATTGGAAAATACGGTAATGAAATTTTTAAGGATTTAACTGCCGAAAAATTAACTATCAAGGAAATACTATACAAGGATGAACTGGAGGAATACACCGGACAGGAATTGCTTGATAAGCTCAGGCAAACTCTGATAGGTCGTGGGAATAAAGTCCCAACAATGGAAGGAACCAAACTCTTTACTAACCTGGATAACAGTGCCAGTACTCCTACTTTCATGCCAATATGGAATGCTTTTCGCCAAACATTAGTTCAGTCTGGACAAGTAAAGCAAGAAATCATTAATGAGGTCAGATCAATCTGCTCTGATATACTTGGAGCGCCCCTGACAAGTTATGATATGATCTTTACTTCTAATGCTACCGAAGCAATTAACCTGGCTGCCGAAAGCCTGAGTCGTAAATCTGAAGAGAAAACCCAAGCGGTTGTAATTAACACCTTCCTCGAACACTCTTCTAACGATCTTCCGTGGAGGAAGATACCCGGCTATTCGTTGATCCGGTTATTGGTAGATGCTGATGGTCTGGTGGATTTGAACGCGCTAGACAGGCTCCTCTCCGCTTATAATAAGGAAGGACAATATGGAAAGAAACGAATTAAGCTTGTTACCATCACCGGTGCTTCTAATGTACTTGGTGTATGTAATGATATTACAGAGATTGCAAGGATAGTTCACAAATATGGAGCGTTTATACTTGTGGATGCGGCACAATTGGTTGCACATCGCAAGATCGATATGAAAGGAAGTGAAATAGACTACCTGGCTTTCTCTGCCCATAAAGTGTATGCACCATTCGGCTGTGGGGTGTTAATGGCCAGAAAGGGACTGCTAAATTTCAGTCCTGCAGATCTTGAGCTAATCCAATCCTCCGGCGAAGAAAATGCCGGTGGGATTGTTGCCCTGGGTAAGGCCTTTGTGCTTTTGAAGCGGATTGGTATGGATATTATCCAGGAGGAAGAACAGGCTTTGACCAGAACTGCTTTGATTGGCCTGTCGCAAATTGCTGGCCTTAAAATGTATGGGATAAAGAACCCTGACTCTCCTTTGTTCACCCAAAAACTTGGTGTTATTGTATTTGAACTTAAGAACATGATGGGTGACAAGGTGGCTAAAAAACTTGCTGTTCAATGTGGAATCGGTGTACGATATGGTTGTCACTGCGCTCATATAATAATTAAACACATTCTTAAAGTCGGTCCTTTTCTTGAAGGGTTCCAGCGCGTATTACTGACCCTGTTTCCGAAGTTACAGCTACCTGGCCTTGTCAGGGTAAGTCTGGGTATAGAAAACAGTGAAGAAGACATTGATAGATTGATTCACTCACTGAATAAAATCTCTCAACCTTCACGGAATGCATCTGCCTCTAAAGATTATAAAAAGTCAATATTAACAAAGGATGAGATACAACTGAAATTGAATGATTACATCAGGGATTCGTCTTTGAGAGTTTTTCCAGATTCAATAGACTAACAAATAAATTTCTATTTCTGCAAGCATGCATTAAATGAACAAATGACTTATTAATTATTCGTTTTCGGATTTTATTCTCTTTTTTTTGCAGCACTTAAAAATAGACCATTAAAGAATAATTTAAAAGTTCCATGAGATTGTGCCCTGAATAAAATTTCAGGACCGAATAAATACAAATTTCCTTTTCCGACTTCTGCTTTTGCAATTGAAACTCCACCATATAATCTGTCCTGACCCCAGGCCCATCCACTGCGTAATGGCTGATCACTATCAAACCATGCTACAGGAAATAAGCCTTTTTTATCTGCATCAGGTTTAAATCTAAAAACCGGACTACGACTGAAGAATATATCCACTCTTTCATTCATTCCATAAGCAATTGGAAGTGTATTATCCACTCTCACCTGCAGAATTGAACTTGGAACAAAATAATCGTCAGAACCAAGAGGATTACCATCTGCTCCTACAATATGATTTCCCATAGGTAATTCAAGATGCTGGGCCAAATTTGTGGAACTACCAATTGTTAGTATTGTACCGCCATTTTCAAGGAATTTAACCAGCTGTGGAATAGTATTTTCTCCGCTTATCTGTCCCAGCATATGCTGATATTCTTCATCAACAGAACTATTACCTGATTGTCTTTCTCTACCTGAAGAAAATGCTCTTGACTGACCAGAAGGAATAGCTCCGGATACAAATACCAGCACATCAAAATCTTTATTTAAATTGCCTTCATCAAGTCTTTTAGGATAAACAAGTTCAAATGGGAATTCATATTGCTCAAGTATCCATCTGGTCCATCCTGACTGCATTGAACCACCAAATCTATCCCATAATCCAATTCTTGGTGCATATATCTGTAATGCACTCAGCTCTGGCTCTTTGCTTATGCCTTCGAAACTTACACCCAGTTCTGCTGCCATATTCTCAAGTACCTGCAAACTGGATTTTTTTGAAGGAATGTAAATTGTCCCTGCAGGATAGTTTTTATCTTTAATTTGCAGAGGACTAGTTAACCAGTAAACCTGATGCTTTTCAGCAAGTAAACGATTCATTACAATTGATGCATCATTAATTTTATGTGATAAAATAAATCCTGCAGAATTTTTAGGATTAATCACTTTTCCAGCCAGGGGTTTTGCCTTACCATCAATTTTTTCAAAAGGACCTTCAACTGCTTCAAGTATCCTGTCGAATTCTATTCCCATCTGAAAAGCCAGTGTGTATCCTGCATTATCATAAGGAGCAATTGGTGGACCTCCCTCATATGCAAAATCATTTGGATAATCCTGTGGTTCAAATAGATCGAGAATATGGGGTCTGAATGCCTGGTCTGTTTTAAAAATATACGATCCGGCAGGATAGCTTTTTCCATCAACCTTAAAATCCTTAGTTGCAGACAATACCTCAATGCCATTTTTTATGAATGTATTGACGAATTTTGTTGCGGTGGGAAAATCATCCTGATCGGATGGCAAAATATATGCACGCGCATCTCTGTTTTCCGGTTTTCTGAATAATTCAAAATATTTGGCAGGTGCAGAACTCCCTCCCCTTCGCTGAGAATTTACTGTTGAAGTTTGATTGCTTTGTCTGTCATCACTTATAGCCTGTTTTACTTCTGTAACTATTTTTGGGTGAATTGTCCAGTTATCCTGACTACCTTTTTCTATATGATTATTGCCCATTAAATATCTATTGAACAATACCGTTTCTTTGTAACGTGAGGCATAATCTAAAATGGCCATATCCATGGCAACGGAATACTTAATAGCTTCTCTAAAATATAAAGTTTTAGGCTGAACCGGATAAGGAAGATCCATTTGCATTAGTTGACCATCTGGATAAAAAGAAAGTTGCATAGGGGTTGGATTTCCTTTAGTTTCTGTTAACAGTCCTATTTGATTATGAAAATAGCCTGTTGTCCTTAAATTTCCATTAAACCATGTTGAGAAACTTCCTTTTGACCTCATTCCACCACCTGGAAGACCTTCAGCAATTAATCTAGTATTCATTGCAGTACCTAATGCCTGAATTCCCATGATAATCAATGGATCATAATTATAGTTCGGAGGATCTCTGAACGGAGGCATATAAACTATCATATCGGCTGGTGCTGATTGATGTGTATTATACATTATTTGAGGGTACCATTCTTTATACATTACCCTTGCCATATTTTCAGTTTCAGGCTGTGTGACCATGTAAGAATCTCTGTTATTATCATGCCCAACATATTTTTGATATAATCGAGGTAAACTCCTGGTTGACCGTTCTTTTTCATCCTCTTTCCGCATGTACCAGTCGGCTATTAGTTCAAGACCATCAGGATTGGCAAAAACTGCAAGCAGAATTACATCATTAAGAATTCTTAATGTTTCTTCATCATTATTACTCACCATATTATAAACAAGTTTCATCAGTTGATGGGAACCAACAACTTCTGTAGCATGTAATCCGCCATCAATCCAAACAACCGCTTTTCCATCCTTTGAGAGTCTCTTAGCTTCATTTTCATTCAGGCCTTTTGCAAGTGCCAGTTTTGATGAAATTTCCCTATAATAATCCAGCTTATTGATATTTTCCGGAGAGCTTATTATTGCCATATATTGTTCGCGACCTTCAGCAGTATTACCAATATTTATCAGCTTAATACGATCCGATTCAGATTCAAGGACTGTCCAGTAATCCATTATCCGGGTGTAATTTATAAGCCGGTAATCATCGCCAATATCAAATCCAAATTGCTCCTGGGGACTTGTAATCTTCTCCTGTGCATTTACAGTTGAGATTGATCCACTAATAAAAAATATAAGCAGAGCCAGACATAAAAAGATACATTTTTCATTCCTTCTTCCACGGTATGAGGAAAAAAATAAATCTACGCCGATTTTTTTAATGATAAGATTTTTTTTCATTTGATAATATTTTTAAGTAAATGGTTTTACAAGATACTTAAATTTATAAAAAAGTATAATAAAAATTATCTACTTTAGAAGCCCTTTAACACAAAATAATAAGCAACTATATGATTAATGTTTCAAACCTGAGAAAGACATTCGATACAATTGAAGCATTGAAAGGTATTTCATTCAACATTCCGCAAGGTAAATGTTATGGATTGTTGGGCCCGAATGGTGCAGGTAAAACAACAACAATCTCCATCATGAGCACACTGATTGAGCCAAATGAAGGAAAAGTGAACATTGCCGGGTATGATTTGAAGAAGAATCCCCTGGAATGTAAGAAGAACATCGGCGTTGTTACACAGGAAATAGCACTTTATAATGAGCTTTCGGCCTATGACAACTTACTATTTTGGGGAGGCTTGTATAAGGTTCCGAGGCCTGAATTAATTGCACGTCTTGATGAAATAATAAACCTGCTCGGACTATCAGACAGGAAGAATGACAAGGTGAAAACCTATTCCGGTGGAATGAAACGCAGAGTTAATATCGCATCAGCCTTACTTCATAGACCTAAGGTCTTGTTTATGGATGAACCTACTGTAGGGATTGACCCTCAGAGCCGGAATTTGATTTTTGAAGTAGTGGAAAAACTGCATAGAGAGGGAATGACAATTGTATATACTACGCATTATATGGAAGAGGCTGAGCGATTATGCGATCTTATCGGAATTATTGACGATGGAGAGATTATTGCTCAGGGAACATTGGATGAATTAAAGACTTCGGGTTCCATGAAAGAAACCGTTGTGATCTCTTTTACCAATCTTACGGATGAACACTACAATAGAATAGCAAAGGACTGGAAAGATCTCAAGCGTTTCGAAGACACAATACATTTCTATTCCGAGAATATTCAGGGTGATTTATCGAAAATAATATTAAAGTGCAATAAGATCGGACTTGACATCCTGAATATTGATATCCGAAAGATAAACCTTGAAACCATATTTTTAAGTTTAACAGGTAAGCAACTAAGAGACAAATGATAAAACTAGTAAAAAAAGATCTGAAATTATTCTTCGGTAATAAGCGTGACATGTTAATAACGTTTGTATTGCCCATTATCTTTATTAGCCTGTTTTCTTTTATTTTCGGAAATATGAACAATGACGAAGAGGGTAAATTAGTAGGGATTGTTCACTCTGTGGCAGGTACGGCAGTTTTGATGCTTTTATTTTCAGTTGCAGGCATTGGTGAAAGTATTTTGGAAGAAAAGCAGGAAGGCATGTTAAAGAAATTACTGTGTTCACCCATGCATCCTAACAATATCCTCTTTGGGAAAATAGTATTTACGAATATCATTTCCATTGCTCAACTGATAATTATGTTTGTTTTCGCCTGGCTGGTTTTTGGTTTAGACATTACGCATCATCTTTTTTCTCTTGTGCTAATGATTTTTGCAACAGCCTATGCCTGTTCCAGCTTTGGTATATTTCTTTCCTCATTTGCCAAATCACGTAAGCAGGTGCAGGCACTTTCAACCATAATTATAATGGTCATGAGTGGCATTGGAGGCAGTATGGTTCCTCTATTTGTGATGCCGGAAATTATGCAAAAGATTGCTGTTTTTACGGTTAATTATTGGGGGATCCAGGGATTTTATGACATCTTCTGGAGGCTTGTTCCATTGACAGATATTACATTCTTATCAAGAGTTTTTGTTTTACTATGCATTGGAACTTCATTGAATTTCTTTGCACTTCTAATATTCAAGAAAAATATTTTAAGGATTGTTTAAATGAACAAAATTTCTATAATCATTTTCAGCCTTGTGTTATTTCATTCATGCAATAATGCAAATCAAAACAATTATGAAGATAAATTGAAGACTCGGTCAATTGCCGCTTTCAATCGCTTTGAAGAGGTTTGGGATTTCAATGATTTCTGGAAAAGAGGCAATACCTTCGATGCCTGTCTGACATTTGCAGATGCAGCTTATGAACAATGGCCCAATGACCCGGAAGTTATTGCTATGCAATCAACAGTTAAAGATATGCTCGTTGAAAACCTTACTTTTTTTAATCGTTTTGATCCAGGTGATCTGTGGGCGGACGATTTTGGATGGTGGGGATTAATGGGGCTAAATGCCTACAAGCATTTGAATAGAATGGGAGAAACAGATTTATCAAATCAATACCTTAAGCTTTCAACTGATTTGTGTTGGGAATATAAAAAGAAAACTGCCTACGATCACACATCTTCGGCAATTCCCGTTGCTCATGGGTGCAGAAATGGGGATGCAAATGGAATTAGTCTCGGAGTTAAAAATACGGTTACCAATTCATTGTTGTTTCTTCTTTCTTCCCGAATATACCGTTTAAGTTTAACTGAAGATATTGATGAAAATGAAAAATATCTTGACATGGCATATCGTCAATGGCTTTGGTTTAACGAATGGTTTAAACTTGATGAATATGAATATTTGAAAAAAGTCTCTCCATCTGGTGCTCTGGTACAGGAACGTCCTATGGCTTTTATTGATGGATCTGACTATATGAATAAAGAGCATCCGCCATGGGCTGAGAGTTGGGTGTGGACTGGTGACCAGGGGATGCTGATAGCAGCATTAACTGATATGTATTTAATAAGACATCAGTTAACCGATTGGCTAACAAAAAACAATATAGTTAACAACTTCGATACTGTTGCTTTTGAGAAAAGAATATTATCTCTCATATCACAGATTAGCAATGGTATACAAACGGCATTAATTAGTAATGTGGATAGTATTTTTCGGGAAGCACCATGCTTATCAAGTTTCGGACCAAAACATGGGAATGATTATCTTGCCGGACGTGGTATTTTGATTCGCTATATTGGAGCTAAAGAAGAAAAGAAACTATTAGGAGTAGATTTAAGTGATAATATTAAAGCTACGGCAGAGGCAATTTGGCAAACTCGAAACAAAACAAATAATCAGTTTAAGCCTGAGTTTACAAGCCCTGAAAATGACAGACGTTATATCAGCTATTTCCAAAAACTTTGGGGGCAGGCTGATTATATTTATGAATGGAATATTGAAAAGATGAAAGAGCAAAATAAACATGGAGTTTGCCAGTCTATTGGACTCGATGCTCTTGGAGCAGCAATCAAAAACTTATAAGTAATTTGCTTAAATTAGCCTTTCATGAATATATACAAGTTAATTATGGACAATGGGACAGGCAAACATTAAAATAAAATTTATTAACTTTAAATAAAAAAATTATGAGCAGAGTTAAAGGATTATTTTTAAGTGCCATTATAGCAGGAATATTTATTACATCCTGTAACACAAGAACTGAAATGGTTATGGAGCCTCAAATGGGTGAAACACTTGTTAAACAGCTGTGGGATGATTTATCAAGAGCCGACACCGCAGCTATAAGTTTGTTTATGGCTAATGGCTTTCAGTCAGTTCATGGAGATGGAGCTATTAATAATGAACAGGAAATTCAACTGATTAGCGGGTTGTCAATTAACAGCTACTCAATTAATGACCTTATATGTACGCAGAATGGTAATGTAATTATTACAACATATATGGTTTCTGTTGAAGAAACCATTGAAGGCATACGATTGTCCAAGGCCCCCGCTGCCCGCATGAGCGTATTTGTTAAAAATGATGGCAAATGGCAATTTCTTGCCCACGCAAATCTAAAACCTCTGAAAGACCAAAAGTAAATGATGAATGGCTTGGATCCATTTCGGGGAACAGCAAAAAACCCAGTATAAAAAGTATTTACATAAAATAAATAATGAATTATTTGAAAAAAATTAGATTTTGGATAAGAGGATTCATCGTTTTGATGATGATCATAACACATATTGTTAAGGTTGAGGCTCAGATTGCACAGTGGCGGGGATCAGACAGGAATGGCATATTCCCTGATACTTTGTTGTTGAAGGAATGGCCTGCAGAAGGTCCGGAAATTCTGTTTTCAACTGAAGGAATCGGCAAGGGTTTTTCTTCGACTGTTGCTACAAAAGATAAGATCTATGCCACTGGGACGAAGGATACTATAGAGTACCTGACTTGCCTGGACCATTCTGGTAAAATTCTTTGGCAGAAACCATATGGCAGATGTTGGAAATCCTCCTTCCCGGAGGCAAGGTGTACACCAACGGTTGATGGAGACAGAGTATATGTTCTCACCGGCATGGACAATATGGTTTGTTTCCACGCTATAACGGGAGAAGAGATTTGGAGTGTGGATATCCATGAGAAGTACAATAGTAGCTGGGATATGTTTGGTGTATCTGAATCTATACTGATTGTAGATGATATGGTAATCACCACCCCTGCTGGTGAAACCACTACAGTAATTGCTCTGAATAAGATGAGCGGTGAACTGATATGGAAATCTGAGTCCATCGGTGCACACCGCTCCAATATGTCACCCACTGTTATTGAGTACTTAGGAAAACAGTATATTATTACTTCTACGCAAACTCATGTGTTGGGCGTAGATATTGAAAATGGAGAGATCCTTTGGACTTACCATTACAACTTTCTTGATAAAAATGGAGATAATGTTACAATCCTGGTAAATGCCCCTGTTTTCAAGGATAGCTGCCTATGGATCTCAAATGGCTGGGATGTTAAGTCCGTAATGCTTGAAATTGCTCCTGATGGGAAATCGGTTTCGGAAAAATTCTCAGACCATACATTTGATAACCAGAACCACGGTGTTGTATTAATCGATGGCTTTTTATATGGATCCAATTTTACAGGCAGACAAAGTGGAAAATGGCTTTGCATGAATTGGAAAACAGGTGAAATTGTTTGGATTGAAGATTTTCACAACAAAGGGCCAATCATTTACGCTGATGGAATGCTTTATTGTTACGAAGAGAAACGAGGAAATATGGCACTGGTAAAAGCAGACCCAAAGGAATTCAAAGTAATTAGTTCTTTTCAGGTACAGGAAGGCAAAGGCCCCCACTGGGCAAGACCATCCATTTATTACGGAATGCTACTGGTAAGGCATGGCGATGTGTTGATAAGTTATAAAATTGGCAAGGGATGAGCTTTTGGAAAAAGCAATTGAAATAATATCAAAATAAAACTATGCATGACGAAAGAATTATAATAAAACAGTTTTATTTCAGCTTGTTTTTTTTAACTATCTTTTTACTTCTTTTCTCATCAACAATTCTAGCTCAAACGAGAGATACGATTTATTTATGGCCAGATAAAGTACCCGGAGAAGAAGAAGTTAAACATGCAGCATTGCAAACAGATAATACTAATGGTAATGTGATCAGGTTGACGGATGTTACTAATCCTGTGTTAATTGTTTTTGAAGCGGAAAAACCGAATAATTCAGGTACAGGGATAATTATTTGTCCGGGTGGTGCATATAACATATTGGCCATTGACCTGGAAGGTTACGAGATAGCTGAATGGTTTAATAAGCTTGGATACACAACTTTTGTATTACAATATCGGGTACCTAACAAACAAAGCGGAGCATTAAATGATATCCAAAGAGCAATTAGGATTGTACGTGACAGATCAGAGCACTATCACCTGGATCCTGGGAAAATAGGTATAATGGGGTTTTCAGCAGGTGGAAGCCTTTGTGCACGGGCATCTACCAGATTCACTGAAGATTCTTACAATAAAATTGATAATATTGATAATTTATCCTGTCGTCCGGATTTCTCAATGTTGATTTATCCTGCGTATCTGGATAAGGGAATAAACAGGAGCATTACTCCCGAACTAATTATTACTGAAAACACACCACCCTTTTTTATATTCGGGACCTCAGATGACGGATACGGGAACAGTTCCCTTGTTATGGCAACTGCTTTAAGGGATAATAAGATACCAGTTGAATTGCATTTTTTGCCAGAAGGTGGACATGGTTACGGTCTGAGAAAAGGAAATCCAGCTGCTGAATTTTGGCCCGTGGCAGCTGGAAAGTGGCTTGAGCAAGTGTTGGAAAACAAATCGCGATTAAAATAATAGCTTAATTGATAAGAAGAAAAAAAAATGAAAGATTAATGGGAAAGAGGTGCTCAATTGTTAATATATGTTAATTTGCCTAAATAAGAAATGCTCCATAAACTACTCTTATTGACTGCCTTATAATTACATGCTTCCTGGAACAGTATTAAATAACAGGTTTTTTTTCGCATCAATTTCCATTAGTTTTTTTTATCTTGTTTGCTTTGAAATATAATTATTCAATAATAAAAAATAATATTTTACTGATTAAACCTAAAAAGGAGGAAAGTTTATGAGAAGATTGTTTTACGTAGCATGTATAATTTGTCTGTTTTTTTCAGGCTCATTTACATATGCTCAGGATGATGTAGTAAAAAAGATTATCGAAATTGGAACAACAGATAATCAGACAATGGATCATTTGGATGTTTTAGCCAATCGTTTCGGCGGACGACTTATTGGATCCAATGATTATGATAACGCTGCTGAATGGTGTGCTGCCCAGTTTAAAAAATGGGGCATGGATGTAATAATGGACGAGTCGGGTGAACTTCCGGTAGGCTTTAACCGTGGTTACTGGTCGGGTCGTTTAATTGGAGAGAACGGGATGGATCTTCATTTTGTAACCCCTTCATATACAGCAGGTACTAAAGGAGTACAAAAAGGTCATGTACTTATGGAGCCCAAAACCCGGCGACAGTTAGAAAATATGAAAGGAAAATTAAAAGGTGCATGGGTGCTTATTACCGGAAATAGCCGCGGTAGTGCAATAGATTATTCTGAAGAGGGTGACATTTTGCGAGACAGTGTTCTTATTAATAATGCAAAGATAAATGAGGAAAATGCTCAAATAAGAGCAGAAAACCGGAGAAACAGAGACAATCCTGATTATAAACAAAAAGAATTAAAACCACTAAAAGATGCTCCTGCATTATTTTATAAAGAAATGAAAGAAGCAGGGATACTTGGTATCATTCAATCAGGAGAGGTTCCTTTAAAAGCATTGGCCGACAGGAAAAATTGCTGGACTATGACATTTGAAACTCTTCCGACTATACCTGATATTAAACTTGATGAGCATCAATATGAAATTATCAAACAAATGGTAATTGAAAGAAGAAGTTTCGAACTGGAATTTGATATTCGTAATTATTTCAGAATGGGGCCGGTAAAATACCATAATGTAATTGGTGTAATTCCCGGGAGTGAATATCCTGACGAATATGTAATTATGGGTGGCCACCTTGATGCTTATGATGTCGCAACAGGTGGTGTTGATTGCGGATCAGGTGTTACTCCTGCAATAGAAGCTGCCCGCCTGATAATGGAAGCCGGAGGAAAACCAAAAAGAACTATTCTGGTTGGATTATGGGCTGGAGAAGAATTTGGTTTATTAGGATCAAAAAGTTATGTGGAAAAAAATGCTGAAAACCTGGATAAAATATCTAACTACTTTAACCGCGATGGCGGGCCTACTGTAGCTAATAGCTTATCTGTTTCTGAAGCAATGTGGGACGATATTGAAAAAATATGTAAACCACTAAACAGTATTAATCCTGATTTTCCCTTTACTCTCAGTAAAAGACAACCAAGACCAAAACCAAGAAGAGCAGGAGGAACCGACAGCGGTTCATTTTCAGTGAAAGGTGTTCCAACTATGGGATTTGGAACAGGCGATCCAAAAGGTTATGATTTTAGCTATGGTGAAATATGGCATACAGAACGTGATTTATATAATAAAAGTATACCTGAATACCAGGAACATACTGCTGTTGTAACAGCTATTGTTGTTCTGGGTATTGCCAACCTCGATCATCTTCTTTCTCGCGAAGGATACTATCTTGATAATTAATAAAATGGATAATAAATACAATAAAATAAAAGGAGAAAAAATTATGAAACGATTGTTTGTAATAGCATTTATTGTTGCTTTATTACTGCCAACATCATTCACATATTCACAAGATAATGTAGTAAAAAAGATAATAGAAATCGGAACAACCGATAATCAGGCAATGGATCATCTGGATTTTTTAACTAACCGCTTTGGAGGAAGGCTAATTGGTTCAGATGCATACGATAATGCAGCAGAATGGTGTGCTGCCCAATTTAGAAAATGGGGAATGAAGGCTGTATTACATGAAGCCGGTGAATTGCCTGTTGGATTTAACCGTGGGCCATGGTTCGGAAGAATGCTGGGAACACCAGGAATGAAACTTCATTTTGTAACCCCTTCATATACTTCAGGAACCAAAGGGGTTCAAAAGGGTCATGTAATGCTCGAACCAAAAACCAGAGCAGAATTTGAAAGAATGAAAGGGAAATTAAAAGGCTCATGGGTTCTGATTACAGGAGAAAGTCATCCAGGCTGGGCAATTGATTATTCTGAAAATGGTGATAAAAGAAGAGCTAAAATCATGGAAGATAATTTGGAAATAGAAAAAGAGAATGCTCCAATTATGGCCGAAAACAGAGCTAACCGCAGAAATCCGAATTATAAACCAAAAGAATTAAAACCACTTAAAGATACACCAGCCTTATTTTACAAAGAAATGAGAGAAGCCGGAATACTTGGTATTATTCAATCAGCTAAAGTTCCTCTGGGAGCATTATATGATAGAAATTGTCAGACCACAATGACATTTGATAATTTACCTACTGTACCAGATATTAAACTTGATGAGCATCAGTATAAAATTATTAAGCAAATGTGTATTGAGCGTCGTGTATTTGAGCTTGAATTTGATATTCGAAATCATTTTAAAATGGGCCCTGTAAAATATCATAATGTTATTGGTATTATTCCCGGAACTGAATATCCTGATGAATATGTTATTATGGGTGGACATCTTGATGCATTTGATGTAGCTACCGGTGGTGTTGATTGCGGTTCAGGAACCACACCTGCTATGGAAGCAGCTCGTTTAATAATGGAAGCCGGCGGAAAACCAAAAAGAACAATTATTGTTGGCTTATGGGCAGGTGAAGAATTCGGGCTTCTTGGTTCAAAAGCATGGGTTCTTGATAATAAAGACAAACATGCAAAAATTTCTAACTACTTCAACCGCGATGGCGGGCCCACTGTAGCAAATAGTATTAGCGTTCCTAAATCATGGATGGAAGATATGAAAAAAATATGTGAACCATTAAACAGTATTAATCCTGATTTCCCGTTTACTCTTAAAGAAACCGGCCCACTTATGAAACGTGGTGGTGGATCAGACCATACTTATTTTGTTTTAAATGATGTTCCTGCCGCAGGCTTTGGAACTGGTGATCCAAAAGGTTATGATTTTGATTATCGAGAGATATGGCATACCGAAAGAGATTTGTATAACAAAAGCATACCTGAATATCAGGAACATACTGCAGTTGTTACAGCTGTAGTAGTGCTTGGTGTTGCAAACCTCGATCATTTACTATCAAGAGATGGATATTATGTTGTTGAAGAAGATGTGATTGAAGAACCCAGTAAAAAGGAAATAAGAAGAAAGAAAAAAGAGGAAAGAAAAAAGAAAAAATAGTAAAGATTAAAACCTAATGAAAAAAACCGGATCTTATTTAGATCCGGTTTTTTTATATACAGGATTTTCTTTACTGTTCTTATTAAAATATTGCATAGCATATATTTTATTTTCCTCATTTCTTAAAAACTGTAAAATATAATTCTCTGTATCATCAAAGACAAAAGCGTCATTTGATAATGGCATTAAAACATACTCATTATCAGCATCCTTCCAAAATAATTTTTCATCTTTATATATAAATGACAATCTTCCATTGGAATATTGTCCGGTATATTCTGTTAAATCATTATTCTTATTAATTGATGTTCCATGTTTTAATTCAGTAAGCCTAATAAACCATAGAAGATTTTCTTTTTCTTTTTTATTGGTACATTCTTGTTCAATATCTTTTAAGGCAGTAATATAAGCAACATCTAAAGCTTTATTTTCCGGGATTTCTATGTCAGGTATTACTCCTACTCTTTCCCAGCCCTTCTTAGTTACAGGATTTATTGGCCGCGCTACCGGAATATTAAGAAAAATATCAAGCCTTGGATATTTATAACATTCTGTCCAGTGAGCAGCCCCGGCAGTGTTTTCACCAATAATTACAGCTCTTTTATAGTTTTTCATTGTATAAGCAAAGGACTCAGCTCCGGAAGCTGTACTTTTGCCTGTAAGAATGTATACTTTCTGGTCTAAAAGTTTTTTTCCTGGAACATCAGCAAATGTCCATCCTGTGACTAATGAATCTGCCTCCCTGAAATATAAAGAATTCGTTTGTTTTTTTTCCTTAAAAAAATAACTTGAAATAAATTGCACCATATTTTTATTGCCACCATGATTAAATCTCAAATCTAAAATAATTGAATTACTATTTCCCAAC
>JBHOTF010000039.1:0-21935 GCA_042584005.1 Bacteroidota bacterium | reverse complement strand
GGAGAAGATGTTTACATTGGGTCATATGCGTATATAGGTGATAATGTGTGTATTGGAAATAATGTAAGAATTTTTCCTAATGTTTATATTAGTCGTGATGTTGAAATAGGAGAAGAAGTTACTGACGAAGTTAAGTTTATGGACTTTGGACGAAGAGCAATATTATCTTTACGTCAGAATCTGACCTCACGAATTCTGGAGCTAGAAAAAAATAATATTTTTAATAAATATAAAGAACGGATAGGTGATATTATTACAGGCGAGGTATATCAGGTTTGGAAAAGGGAAATACTATTACTTGATGATGAGGGCAATGAACTCATACTTTCAAAAGCTGAACAGATTCCATCAGATTACTTCAGGAAGGGCGATACTGTCAGGGCAATAGTTGTTCAGGTGGAAATGAAAAATAATAATCCACTTGTTCAATTATCCAGAACAACTCCAATTTTTCTTGAAAGATTATTTGAGCTTGAGGTTCCTGAAATTTTTGACGGGCTTATCACAATTAAAAAGATTGTAAGAATGCCTGGTGAAAGAGCCAAAGTTGCTGTTGAATCATATGATGAACGTATTGATCCTGTTGGGGCTTGCGTTGGTATGAAAGGATCAAGAATACATGGAATTGTCAGAGAGCTAAGAAATGAAAATATTGATGTAATTAATTATACCTCTAACATTCAGCTATATATTACAAGAGCTTTAAGCCCGGCAAAAATTAGTTTTATAAAACTTGATAATGACAATATGAAAGCCGAGGTTTTTCTAAAACCAGAAGAAGTTTCCTTAGCAATTGGAAAAGGCGGGTTAAATATAAAATTAGCCAGCCAGCTTTGCGGTTATGAAATCGATGTATACAGGGATATTAATGAGGCCGATGACGAAGACATTAACCTTGAAGAATTTTCTGATGAAATTGAGGATTGGATCATTAATGAATTAAAATCAATTGGATGTGACACCGCAAAAAGTGTATTAAAACTTTCTTCTGAAGAATTGGAAAAAAGAACTGATCTTGAAGTAGAAACAATAACTGAGGTATTAAAAATATTAAAGACTGAGTTTGAATAATATTTAGCCTTAATATATTTTCTTAAAGGTATAAATTGCGGGTTAGGCAGGATATGAATATGGATATAAAAGCAAAAAGACTGAGTAAGATCGCCAGAGAATTTAATGTAGGGATTTCTACTATTGTGGAATTTCTGCAAAAAAAGGATATTGAAATTGATTCAAATCCTAATACCAAAATTCCTCCTGAATATTATGAACTTCTTGTAACTGAATACAGTGCGGAAAAATCCGTTAAAAAGGAATCTGAAAAACTCAGTCTGAAGATGGGCAGAGAACAAAGTACAACAGTTTCTATTGATGATTACCAGAGGGAAAAAGAAATTAATATTGAACAACAATTTGAAGAGGAACTATTAATTGTTGATTCAAATATTAATACCGAACAAAAGGAAGAATCTTTGGAAATAGAAAAGAAATTACCCGAAAAAACTATAGAGACTACTGTTGAAGAAGAAGATATAACTGAAAAGGCAGATGAGATTGAAGAAAAAGAGGAAAAAAAGGAAACAGAAGATGTAACTGAGACAGAAACAAAACCAGAACCGGAGGTTATAGCGGAAAAAGAGGAAAAAACAGAAACAATAACGGAAGACTCTATAAAAAAACCAAAAAAAGGTTTAACTGTAATTGGGGAGATAGATCTTGATAAAATAAATCAGAAAACTAAACCTGCGAAAAAAACAAAAAAAGAAAAGGAAGCTGAAAAGGAAGAGAAGAAGAAGGTAAAGAAATCTGAAAAACGGTCAGAGGAAATTATACAAAAGGAGGAAGAAGCTAAGATAGAAAAACCTTTAGCAGAAGAAAAGCTTGCTGACACATCTGAAGAAATAAAAACTGAGTTTGAAAAATTATCTGGCCCTACAGTGGTAGGTAAAATTGAACTCCCCAAAGAACATGTTAAGAAAAAGCCCGTTGCTTCATCCAAAGATAATGATTGGAAAACCAAAAAGAAGAAGAAAAGAAAGAGAATAAAACAGGATAAAATTGAAGTTTCTGATCAAAAAACAGAAGAAGGTGGAAAAAATAAAGAGGCAGCTGATCAAAGGCAAAAAGGCAAAAGCAAGGGTAGAAAGAGTATAATACGGCATGTTGTTAGTGAAGAAGAAGTACAGAAACAAATAAAGGACACTTTGGCAAGATTAACAACAAAAACTAAAAGTAAAGGAGCCAAATATCGTCGTTTAAAAAGAGATGCGGTTAGCCAAAAACATGAAGAAGATCTCATCCAGCAGGAACTAGAAAAGAAAATTATAAAAGTAACAGAATTCGTTTCCGTAAACGAGCTGTCTGTAATGATGGATATTCAGGTAAACGATATTATATCCACCTGTCTTAATCTTGGTATGTTTGTTTCCATTAATCAACGTCTTGATGCCAAAACAATGAGTATTGTTGCCGAAGAATTCGGTTTTGAGGTTGAATTTACCTCAATTGAAATTCATGAAGCTATTAAAGAAAAAGAAGATATTGAGGAAGATCTGGAACCCCGACCTCCTATTGTTACTGTAATGGGTCATGTTGACCACGGAAAAACATCTTTACTCGACCATATTAGAAAAGCAAATGTTATTGCAGGCGAGGCAGGTGGGATCACACAACATATTGGTGCTTATAATGTAACACTTGAAAATGGCAACAAAATTACATTTCTTGATACTCCAGGCCATGAGGCTTTTACAGCAATGAGGGCAAGAGGAGCACAAGCAACTGACATTGCTATTATAGTTGTAGCTGCCGACGATAATGTTATGCCACAAACAGTTGAAGCTATAAATCATGCTACTGCTGCAGGAGTTCCAATTGTTTTTGCCATCAATAAAATTGATAAACCTGGAGCCAATCCAGAAAAGATTAAAGAAGAGCTGGCCAATATGAATTTTATGGTAGAAGACTGGGGTGGGAAATATCAATCTCAGGAGATATCAGCAAAAAATGGTGTTAATATTGATGAATTACTTGAAAAAGTATTACTTGAATCTGAACTGCTTGATTTAAAAGCAAACCCAAATAAAAATGCCAGCGGAATTGTTATAGAATCTACTCTCGATAAAGGAAGAGGATATGTTACAACACTTTTGGTTAATTCCGGAACTTTGAAAATTCAGGATATTTTACTTGCCGGATCTCAAACCGGCCGTGTAAAAGCATTATTTAATGAACGTGGTAAAAAAATCAATGAAGTAAAACCATCAGAGCCTGTATCAATGCTGGGATTAAGTGGTGCTGTGCAGGCCGGTGATAAGTTTAATGTTATGTCGTCTGAACGTGAAGCCAGAGAAATTGGAACAAAAAGGGAACAATTGCTTCGTGAACAAGGACTTAGAACTCAGAAACATATTACACTTGAAGAAATTGGCCGAAGAATAGCTATTGGTAATTTCCAGGAATTGAACATTATTATTAAGGGTGATGTTGACGGTTCAATAGAAGCTCTTACTGATTCCTTAGTAAAATTATCAACTGAAGAGATACAAATTAATGTCAGGCATAAGGCTGTTGGCCCAATTTCTGAATCAGATATTTTGCTTGCTACAGCTTCAGATGCTGTAATTATTGGTTTCCAGGTAAGGCCATCTATACAGGCTAGAAAGCTTGCTGAAAAAGAAGGTATTGATATTCGATTATATTCTGTTATTTATGACGCCATAAATGAGCTTAAGAGTGCCATGAAGGGTATGCTTCGTCCGGAATTTAAAGAACAAATCACAGCAAACGCAGAAGTGCTTGAAACATTTAAAATTACAAAAACCGGAACTATCGCCGGATGCCAGGTAAAAGAGGGCAAAATGATAAGGAAAGCCAATGTCAGAGTAATTCGTGATGGAATTGTTATTTATACTGGCGTATTGGGTTCACTTAAGCGATTTAAAGAAGACGTTAAAGAGGTAGCTACTGGTTATGAATGTGGTTTAAATATTGAAAACTTTAATGATATTAAAGTAGGAGATATGATTGAAGCTTTTCTGGATGTAGAAATCGAAAGAAATTGATAAAAAACCGTCCCAAAATCTATTTTGGGACGGTCTTATTTTTATGCTATTAAGTTTTGATATTCATCGGGTTTTAGCAGTTCTTCCAATTCAGCAGAATCAGATATTGAGATTTTAACAATCCAGCCTTCTCCATACGGATCAGAGTTTACTATTTCAGGATTATCTTCCAGTGCAGGATTAACTTCTTCAACTATACCAGAAACAGGCATAAACATATCAGAGACAGTTTTAACAGCTTCAACAGTTCCAAAAGTATCTCCTATTCCAAACTCCTCACCTTCAGTTTCAATTTCAAAAAATACAATATCCCCAAGTTGTTCCTGAGCAAAATCGGTAACACCGACAAATGCCATATCTCCCTCAACACGAATCCATTCGTGTTCTTTAGTATACAATAAATTAGTTGGAATATTCATAATCTCAATATTTTTAATTAACAATTATTTTAATGGACTCAAAGTTAAAAAAAATATTAAGAAAGAGTAAATTTAACACTGATTCCTACATTAGCATTTGAAGTAGCGTAACTTGTAGAAATCTCAGGTTTAAATAATTTTTGATCGTAGAAAAACTTAAGTCCAAGCCTCGAACTTAATTTATATTCTGAAGAGAAAGTAATTATTACATCCCTTTTTCCTAGAGAAATCTGATTATATTCTTCAGTTAATTTACGTATAATGGTTCTGTTTTTGCTTATTTTCAGATCGAACATAACATTAAGATCAGAATTAAAATTACGCGGTTTTCCACCAGTTGTAATTTTTATCGGAACTTGTTTAAAACGGTAGCCAACATGAATATTAACACCCCTTCTCTCCATATCCATTACCTGGTTATTGCTAAAACTTAGGCTAATGTCTCTAGACCTGATAATTTCCAGTCGGGTATCCAAACTGTTAGTAAAGGTCATATCAATACCAATTAATGGACTAAAACTCTCAGATATCATTACACCACCTATTTGCTGCTCGGGAAAAAAGTTGTTTTGAACATCTCTTACATAATTCAAACCATCAGTATTTTGAACATACTGACTACTTGTTGTATATCCACCGATGGTAAAAGTTGACTTGTATGAATGAGTAAGCTTAAAAGTTCTAAAATAATCTTTAAACCTTTCCAGTTTTGATAAGCCATCATATGTTATTGTCCAGTTCGGCATAATAGATTTGATTGAAGGAAAGGTTGAAAGACTAACTTTTTCCGGGTCTTTTCCGGTATAAGCAGCCAGAAAAGCAGAAAGAGTTACTTGCTGAGATGTTGCTCCAAAGCCACTTTTATAATCCAGGTCTGGCCTGTTCGGATCCAATGGGTCATAACTACCCCCGGGATTATTTCTTATTATTTCTTGTCTTTGATCGGCTAACCTACTTGATATTACTAAACGATTAGCCTTAAATTGTTCAAAAACTTCAGATATATACTGATCTCCTACCTCTTTATTTTTCTTGAACGAAGTTTTTAATGTCATAATTGACATAGTGAAATTACCACTGATAAGCCGATTATGTGCATTAAACTCGCCATCTTCATAAATATAATGCTGACTAATATCCCTTGAAAACATACGCATTGCAGTAACATCTATTCTTAATGAAGTAATTGGCGTAATATTGGTTCTAAAGTTAAAGGTTTCATTATGACCCATTGTAAATGGTCTGACCAGTGCCGAGTCAGTTGTTACCCAATTATATTTTGTAGCAAAATCACCAAATTCTTCATTCTGAGCTCCCAGGATAAATCCCCAGCCAGGAGCCATTCTTCCATCAAATGATCGCTGACCCAGGATTTGTGGCTCAATATCAAATCCAGGCAATAATGTGCCATTTCTACTGGAATAAGTAAAACTCATGTTCTTGACTCCCGCCAGAAAACGAACAACATTTTCACCAATAATAACCAGTGGGTTTTGCTTTATTTCAACCTCACCGGAAACCTCAATTCTTGCATTATTTATTGTCGAATCTGAAATAATATTTATCTTTTTGTTACTTAATATTTCATATTCTACCTCAATAGGCCTTTCGCCTTTGTCGAAAACCTTAACAACAATACTCTCTGTCATTAGTTTATGTTCAATAGTTGTTGGAACATTGGATTCAAAATTGAGATATTTTTCTTCGTATTTAACTGTTTCGGTAGGTTTCTTACTTCTTGATCCGGTTTTACTATATTTTTGATTTATTTTCTTTATAAATCCTATCTTATTATAAATCTGGGAAAAGCTAAAATTACCTCTGTAGTTTATTGAATTTGAGTTTTGAATAACATTCCCAAGGTTAATATTATCGTTTGTTATTGGCCCGGCATCCCAATCATAATCGAAGCTGTAATCAACGTTCAAATTCGCCCAGCTAAATAATGGTATTTTATTTATTGGTAGCGCATATGATGTAATAGCTGTATGGTGATACTTGGTTGTTCGTCCACCATCTTTAAAATTGTTCCAGATTGAATCTCTTTTTATTTGATAATCATCATCATTCTTATTCATTCTTCCATACGGCTCATCAACTCTTGAATTATTATCGGCTGTAAAAGAAAACTGTAAAGATTTTGTAAGATCAAACTTGATGTCATATTTTCTGAACCAAATAAAGTTTTTATTAAATGTCGGGTCGATCTTTATAGCAGGATTACTAAGATTTCGTAATTGTTCTTCACTATATTGGCGATTAATATTAGTAATAAATGAAACTCTTGATGGTTGCAAATAAAAATTCAGATCTTTGATTATTTTAAAAGCTTTCCCATCAAAAGTTTTTGATTTTTTGAATGGTTCCCAAATTTTTGGTCTGTTTACCATATAATTGTAGGCAAAATTACCCGTATAGTTTCTATTAATTCTAAATTCAGTGTTTACATTTCTGGCAAAAATCTCGTTATAAGCATAACTAAGTGAAAAATTTGAAATACTATAGAATTTAGCTTGCTGCCTGGATGGCCCTTCTTTTTCAATTTTAATGTTTGATAAATTAAAGCTTTTTCTTCTTGTATAATCCTGGGCATTATGAATAATTGTATCTCTTTCTGCTTTGGTTTTTGCATTATCCAATGCAGCAGTAAGAGGAATATCCGGATCAAGGGGGTTAAATTTTGGATTTCTTATACCTTCAGATAATCCAAAAAATACAGGTATTTTTACTCCTGCTTTTTTAGGAAAGAATTTTCCAAGTTCGAAGGTTGAAGATATATCATACTGATTGATTTCTTCTTTCAGCCTGTTATTTACTTTTTTCTCAATACTGCCAAAGCCTGGTTTTTTTGTGTTTCCTGATATAGTAACCCGGCCAAAATCCGCAAGAGTGGCCGATATCCTGCCAACACCGGCCCAGCCGCCACTTTCATCAAAATCAGTGAGCCTGAGTTCGTTCATCCAGATCTCACCACTTTTTGGCAAACCATCATCCCCTGAATAAAATCCTGCAGTTTTACCCGGATTTCTAACTCCAAGCATAATAGTCCTGATATTGCTTAAATTTGGATTTCCTTTAACAATCACCCTGTTATTTCCATCCATTATAGAATAATTAGTATTAATAGTAACTGTAGAGCCGGCTTGCCGCATCATATCATTTCTCTCTTGTTTAACCTGTTGGAAACGTAAAAAAGGGATTTCCATATGGTTTTGTTCAGGCCAAACAGCAAACCTATCATTCAGGTTATAGTTATCGTATCTTGAAGATCCGATTAGATGTGGTGTTAATGCAAGGGGAACCTCATATTCATAGTAATTCTGAGTATAATCAGAACCTATCCTGATGAAAGCAACAAGTTCATTATCATTTAATGTATTTTCATCAAAGGCTTCAGCATGGATATCCATTTGAAGTGTTTTATACTGACGTACATCTAAACTTACATTTTTATATGCAGCTTTTGCATCGCCATCGTCCAGATCGGTAACTTTCAATACCATTGATTGCTCATTTAGCATTCTGATATGTGCGTTTGCCGGATCGGTTACTCTGGTTATTCCGGGGGGTAAAACATAATTTACCGGAGTTTTGCTTCCATTTTCTTCTATATTAACTGCTGATACTTCAAATGAACCATTTGAAACTTCAGGTATTGATGTATATTCACTTCCTTCGCGTAATGAATAATTATATTTTCTCCATTCTCCTCTTACCAACTCAAGAGTAGCAAATCGGAGAAGAATATTTTCCTCAAAGCCTCTTAAGAACATTCTCATAAATCTTATGGATTTAAAATCCTGTATAGATCCAACTACTTTTTCAGGTTCATAAATCGGAATTTTAAACTGATACCATGTAACCGGATCTCCTTCTTTATTTTTTCCATTTACTTTATCAGTAATGAAATTTCTCCCTACAACCAATTCCTCAGGGGAAAGATTAATTTTATATTGAAAATATGCTTCCGTTTCACTTAATGTATTATCCTGGTTAATATCCTCACCATCAGGAATTGTAGACGCAGATGTAGGATAGGATTCGTTTGATTGCTGAGATGTTGGTGAATTCCCTTCTAAACCATTAAACATTTTATAACGATCGAGGATTCCAATTTTTTCAGTATCATAATCTCTACCTCTGAAATAGTGATAATTATCGCCTGATGGATCTCTATATATCGCATTCCATGGTTCTGAATTAGGAGTAAGAACTTTATCAATTGAATCGAGATATGATTTAAAAAAGGATTTTTCATCATCATCATTCAGTCCATCCAAACCTATATCCTGATATTGTCTTGAATTATCATCATTATCAAAGGCATTAACATAAGATTGACTAAGAGGTACCCTGCCCCAAACTGTTGTATCAACGAGGCTGACCACATCAGTTGATGGCAAACCATTTTCAAAACTTTTTCTGGAATCCTTCAAAATATCTTCAGAAATATTTCCAAGATTAAAATAAAGGCCGGGGTCCCTATCATTTCTTACTATACCATTTTCCTCATCTTCAACAAATGGATCCATCATCCAGAACTCAATATATTCAAAATTAGCAGCCTCAAAGTCATTTTGTCTGATTTCTCTCATAATTCCACCCCATCTGGTTTCAGGATTTCTAAGTTTTCCTTCATTATCAATACCTGCTGAAATATTCTGTGTTCCTTCAACATCAAAATTATAAGGTCCTTTTTCTTCGGGATAAAATGCCAGGTTCAGTATGGATAAATTCTGTGGAATATTATTCGGGCTTTCTTTAAAAGGGAAGATTTCTTTTTCCTGAATCTCTCTTGTAAAGTGGCTCATTTGTTCATCCTTATTATTAGCAATATGATTTGGAGTGGAAGAATTATTTCTTAAGAATAAAGGATCGATATTATACCATGCTAATTTTGCCCGGTTATGGCCATAAGCATAATCATTAGTCAGTTTTGCTTCAGGAAACAAATCATCCTGAAACTGCGGAACACTGGCAATAAGCCAGGTAAATCTTTGTTTTATATCAATCGAGGTCTGACTTCCTTCAAAATCATCAATATAAGATACTCCATTTTTTTCTATTGCTCTGGAATGTCCTGGAATAAGTTGAGCAAATTCTCCATTAAAAGAGAATGTTGATCTTTCTTTAGTCTCAATAAAGGGCAATTTATCTACCAAACGAGTAAGAAATGGCAAATCGCCATTTCGGTAATCCATATTTAAACCCAATATAGTATTGGATATTGGCTCTTCCCCAATATTTACTTTCTTAGTTAATGGCCTTTCTTTCAAATGAAGTATTGTTCCCCCTAAAGTAAATTCGTTGGAAATACTATAATCTAAATGTGTGCCAATTAATGATTTATTCATTACTCCAAAAGTTGACTGGCTTTCAAGAGAGATTTTTATTGGTGTTCCTGAGGATAATAAAGATTCGTTAATAATTTTCACCCTACCCATAGCATAATCAACTGTATAATCCTGATTTTCTACCAAATTACGGCCATTTGCTGTAACCACAACTGATCCTTGAGGGATATTACCGCCCATACTCCCGATTTGGATATCAGAGCTTGATGATCCCTTGTATCTACCGGAAATATAAAACTTATTTTTCTGAGCAATTTGTTGAGCCCGGCTTTGGGTCATTGTATATAATTCTTCAAAAACATATTCATCTGCTATTTTAGAATTGGCAGGATTATTATTTTCGATTTTTTTTCTCAGATAAGATCCAAAAGGTTGCACTACCGGAAAAATTAGTTTCCCATTTCTGGCATCAATAGTAATTCCATCAATAAAATCGAATACACCATCTGGTTGAGGATCGAGTTGAAAATTCAAGTTATCAAGGTTAAGTACCTTTAATAAAATATCTCCATCAATTGCTCCTGCCGGAATATAATTTATTGCTGTCCCTGTTTTATCATCCTGATAAATAATATCAAGATAGAAGTCCTGAGGATTTATCTGATATGCATTTAAAGAATAAATATTCTTCATCATAAGCTCCCAGGTGGGCAATGAAGGACTTAGATTTGTTCCTTTAAGAAGTTTAAGAAAGAGTGTTGGATTTTTAATTTCATCAACCAGGGTAACATCATTTGAGAATTCACCTACTCTGTAAACTTCACCCCCTATATTATATTCATAAGCCACCGCAAGAATCTCATCCGAGTTAAGTGCACTTCTTAGGGAAATATAACCAAGGTTAGGATTATAATCATATTCATTTTGTTCAAGTTTTCTGGCATTCTCGATTTTTTCATAATCTTGACCTACAACAAAACCGTACTGGTTTGATAATGGTCCAAGAACAGATGTAACCTGATTAATATCGCGTGTGCCAGCATATTGATTATTCAATTTATCATACAGATCATTCAATCCGTTTGATGGAAAATTTCCCATTCCGGTATTATAATTAACAAATCCCGTATTAAAAATATTTGTTCCTGTGGGGTTATTTCCTTCAGCCAGGTCGAGAAAACCCAGAATATTTCTTGAATTACTGTATTCACTTGTTTTATTTGTTACCCATACCTCCATTTTGGTAATTGTAATCCCCGAGCTTATTATTGGAAGGGTTTCAAGGGCTTTATCATATATTTCTTTAAAATAATGTGATAAGAAGAAGTGTCTGTTGGCTTCATATTCACTGGCCAATACCTCAAAATTACTTGTTGTAGCTCCACCCTCAACTTCAATAACAGAGGATTGTCCTTTTTGCTGAGAGAAAATACTGGTTACTCTTAATTTACCAAATTGCATTTCAGTTTTTAAGCCAAAAAGGCTATGACTTCCGGTAATTAGTGATCCTGTTAATGGTAGAGAGACATTTCCTGCTTCGATTTTTTTAATAATCTCATCATCGAGCCCCTCATATTTTAAATTTGTTTTATTCTGAAAATCGAATGATGCATGAGTATCATAATTTATTCCCACTCTCACTTTCTGTCCGATTTGCCCGTTAACATTCATTTGGATTTTATTCTTAAAATCGAAAGTGGTTGTTTTTTGCAGTTTTTCCGGGATATTAGGATTTTCAGTTTTTGAAATATTAAGTCCAAAGCTTAGATCGGCCGACCCTGCAGGACTAATGTTAATAGTGTTACCGCCAAATATTTTGTCAAATGCCTGTCCTCCAATACGTAATGATGGCACAAGAGATCGCTGCACCTCGAATGTTTTTACATTATTAAACTTTTGTCTCCAGGTATCTTTAACATACTTGTCTAATTCATACTTCCGGTATTCATCAATTGACATAGTATTTGGATTTCTGTAATTCAGCTGGCCAATTTTTTCCGAGAAAATATAACTTCTTGATTTTGTATCGAATGTAACGGTTGAATTAATATTTTGAGGTAAGCTGAGATAAAGTTTGGATGTAAAACCTGAATTTGAAAATGGAAAACCAATAGGATCTTTAAATGGATATCTGAGCTTAATTGTATCAGTTTGAACAACTTGTTGATTATTGTTATTCAACTGGAAGTAAGAAAAGCCACTATTAACTCCCACTACAAAAAGCAGGGCTAATAAAAACGAGTATTTAATAATCTTATTCAACTGTATAAACCGATTTTTATTTTCCGGCAAAAAACTAAATTTCAAAATATCTAATTAAAGATTTTTAAGGGATGCTTTAACAAGCTCCTCCACTGTAAAATCGCGGTTAGTATTTAATATTTTATCAAGTACTTTTTCAACATCTCTTTTTGTAAATCCTAACATAACTAATGCTGATAACGCTTCTTCTTTAATAGTATTGTTTTTCGATACAAAAATTTCAGAAGTTTCTTCCATTATTCCTAACTTATCTCTTAGATCAATAATCACTCTTTGAGCAGTTTTCGCACCTATCCCCTTAATACTTTTTAGTAGGATTACATTATTTTCAACTATTGCCTGTCTTATTTCATCGGGGGTTAATGATGACAACATCATTCTGGCAGTATTTGCACCAATTCCGGAAACTGTAATTAATGAACGAAAAACATAACGTTCACGGGTGTTTATGAAACCAAATAAAAGATGTGCATCATCTCTCACAACCTGGTGAAGAAAAAGCTTACACTTAGTCTTTTCTGATAATTCAGAATAAGTATTAACTGATATATTAATAAAATAGCCTATGTTACCTGTTTCAATAGTAACATAGGCTGGTGTTAGTTCAGTAATTTCTCCTATAATATACTCGTACATATTACTGTAATTTTTTTACCATAAAATTGGGGCTAAAATTACATTAATTTTAGGAGTAAATAAAATAATTTCCTATCCCTTAACATTTTGTGCATCAACAACTGCAATTGCTGTCATATTAACAATTTCCCTAACTGAAGCATCAATCTGAATTGGGTGAATTGGTTTCTTCATTCCTAGAAGAACAGGCCCTATTGCTTCACTTTCTCCAATTTCCTGCATCATTTTATAAGCAATGTTACCTGAGCTAAGATTAGGAAAGATTAATGTATTTACATCTTTATTTCCAAGTTTGGTAAATGGGAATTGTTTCATACGTTTTTTTGTATTCAAGGCAAAATTTGCCTGTAATTCGCCATCTACTATTATCTCAGGATGATCTCTGTGAAGAATTTTTATTGCTTCCTGCATTCTATCGGGGCTCTTACCTTTGTATGCGCCAAAATTAGAAAATGAAACCATTGCAATAACCGGTTCGATACCGAATTTCTTAACTTCTTCGGCTGTAGATAATGTAATGTCAACCAGTTCTTCAGTTGAAGGGACAACATTAACCGTTGGGTCTCCGAAAAAGTAAGGCCCCTTTCTGGTCATCATAATATACATACCTGAAATAACTTTTACACCAGGTTTTGGACCAACAATTTGAATGGCAGGCCTTATAACATCAGCATAGCGACTTGAAAAACCTGAAATAAATGCATCAGCATCACCAGATTCTACCATTGAAATACCAAAATAGTTACTGTCATTCATTTTTTCCAGGGCTTCTTCATAAGTAAAACCTTTACGCTTGCGTTTTTCATATAATACTTTAGCATACTTCTCTTTTCTTTGCTCTTCTACTCCGATATCAATTATCGGAACATCAATGTCAAGATTATCTTCAGCTATTAATGCTTCAATTTTAGCTTTTTTTCCAATAAGAACCGGGTAGGCAATTTCTTCCTGAACTACCTGTTGAACAGCTTTTAATACTTTAAAATTATCAGCATCGGCAAATACAACTTTCATAGGTTTCTTTTGTGCCTTAGTAATAATACCTGATACAAGTTTATTATCCAGCCCCATTCTTTTACTGAGTTCAGTATTATATGCATCCCAATCTTTTATAGGTTTAGTAGCTACTCCAGAATCCATTGCAGCTTTTGCGACAGCCGGAGCAATCGTAAGAATTAGCCTTGGATCAAGAGGTTTGGGAATAATATATTGTTTTCCGTATACTATATTGCCCTCATTATATGCAGCATTAACAGACTCTGGCACAGGCTCTTTGGCAAGTTTCGCCAGCGCAAATGCTGCTGCAATTTTCATTTCTTCATTTATTGCTGTTGCACTAACATCCAAAGCGCCTCTGAAAATAAATGGGAATCCGAGCACATTATTAATCTGGTTAGGATGATCAGAACGTCCGGTGGCAAATATCAGATCATCACGAGTTTTCATAGCCAGGTCGTAAGAAATCTCAGGATCTGGATTTGCCATAGCAAATACTACTGGCTCTTTCGCCATCGAAAGAAGCATTTTTGGTGTAAGCTGATCGGCAATAGAAAGTCCTAAAAACAAATCAGATCCAACCATTGCCTCTTCAAGAGTATTTATATCCCTATCTGTAATAAATTTCTTTTTTATATGATTCAGGTCTGTTCTTTTCTTATTTATTACTCCTTTACTATCTACCATTACAACATTCTCAGGAAGAACTCCCATTGAAATATAGAGGCGTGTGCACGAAACTGCAGAAGCACCTGCTCCACTAACAACAACTTTAATTTCATCAATTTTTTTCCCAACTAATTCAAGAGCATTAAGCATGCCTGCAGCAGAAATAATAGCTGTACCATGTTGATCATCATGCATTACAGGAATATTAAGAGCCTCTTTTACTTTATCTTCAATGTAAAAACATTCCGGAGCTTTAATATCTTCAAGATTAATACCACCAAATGTCGGTGCAATTGCTTTGATTATTTCAACCATTTTCTCCTGATCTTTCACATCAATTTCAATATCAAATACATCAATATCTGCAAAAACTTTAAACAGCAGGCCCTTGCCTTCCATAACTGGTTTACCAGCTTCAGCTCCGATATCGCCCAGCCCTAAAACAGCGGTTCCATTTGAAATTACTGCCACAAGATTTCCTTTAGCAGTGTATTTGTAAACATCCTGAGGATTTTTTTCAATCTCAAGACAAGGAATAGCTACTCCGGGAGAATATGCAAGCGATAAATCTCTTTGTGTTGCATAAGGTTTGGTAGGAATGACTTCAATCTTTCCAGGTCGACCTGAAGAATGGTATAATAAAGCTTCTTCTTTAGTTGTTTTTGCCATGGTTAAAATTTTGATTATTTAATATTAAAATTATTTATTTATCATTATTATTCTTTTCATTTTTTCTTTTATCGTTTTTTTTATTTTCTGCAATATTTTCCTCAAGGATTGATTCATCTACCTTATTAGCACTCATTTCTTTATATTCTTTTCTATGACGAAAAACATCAATTGCTGTAAACAAGGATTGCCTGAACGAGTCTGCTGAAGCCATGCCCTTTCCTGCAATCTGAAATGCAGTTCCATGGGCAGGTGATGTCCGTACTACAGATAATCCGGCAGTATAATTTACTCCTGTATCAAACGACAAAGCCTTAAAAGGGGCCAGGCCCTGATCATGATACATTGCAAGAACAGCATCAAATTTGAAAAATTCAGGTGAGCCGAAAAGTCCGTCAGCGGGATATGGACCCAGAGCCATAATATCTTCCTCTTTTGCCTTTATTACGGCGGGTAAAATTATTTCTGCATCCTCTTTTCCAAGTAATCCGTTATCTCCCGCATGAGGATTTAATCCTAAAACAGCAATTTTAGGTTTTATTATCCCAAAATCAGCTTTCAGGCATTCATTCATTAACCTGAGCTTATCAAGTATAATATCTTCTTTAATAAGTTTTGGCACCTCAGAAAGTGGTACATGGCCTGTTACAACACCTACCTTTAGATGCTCACCAACCATTAGCATGAGAACTGTATCTGATTTGAATTTAAATTTAAGATATTCGGTATGGCCTGGGAAAGAAAAATCTTTTGATTGAATATTATCTTTATTAATAGGGCATGTAACAAGCACATCAATTTTTTTTTCATACAGATCAGTAACTGCTCTCTCCAGTGATTGAAAGGAGGCCAGGCCGGCGGCAGGAGTCGATTTTCCCAGCTCAACCCTGATATCATCATCAACACAATTAATAATATTAGCTCTTTTAGAATTAGCTTCTTCAGGAGAATTAATCAGATTCAGGCTAAAATTATCAATAAGAAGTGTTTTTCGGTGATAGGCAACAACTTTTGGCGATCCATATACAATAGGGATGCAAAAATTAATGATCCTGGCATCCATCAAGGTTTTAATGATAACTTCGTATGAAATACCATTAATATCACCATGAGTTATTCCCACTACAATCTTATTATCCTTCATATATTATAATGTTATACTTCGTACGATTTAATAAATTCAAATAATAAACGCACACCTGAACCTGTTGCGCCTTTCCCTCTATATGAATCAGCTGAGGTTAAAAATGCAGTTCCTGCAATATCAAGATGTATCCATGGGTAATCAGTAAATCGTTCAAGAAATTTACCTGCAGTAATTGCTCCTGCATTTCTTCCGCCAACATTCTTAATATCTGCGACATCCGATTTTAACAATTCAGCATATTCTTTCCAAAAAGGGAATTCTACTATACGTTCACAAACCTCTTTTCCTGCATTATCAAGATTATCAAATATTTTTCTTTCAGCAGTACCCATAGCTACAATACCAAATTTACCAATCGCTATTTCTGCTGATCCGGTTAATGTGGCAATATCTATAACTAATTCAGGATCATAATCTTTTGCATAGCTAAGAGCATCAGCAAGTATCATGCGTCCTTCAGCGTCGGTATTCAGAACTTCTACATTCAGTCCGTTAAACATTTTTATTACATCACCGGGGACATATGCATTACCGTCAGGACGATTATCAGTAGCAGGAAGTAAACCAATAATATGTACAGGCAAATTTGATTTTGCGATGGCATAAACAGCACCCAGCACAGCAGCAGCTCCTGCCATATCGCATTTCATCAAATCCATACTGTTTTGTGTAGGTTTAAGACTCAGCCCTCCTGTATCATATACTATTCCTTTTCCAACAAGAATTATTGGTTTAGAATTTTTCTTATGGTCAGGCTTCCATTCGAGTATAGAAAAAGTTGGAGGGTCAATACTTCCTTTATTAACTGCAAGAAGTCCACCCATACCTAGTTTTTCGATTTTCTCTTTATCAAAAACTGTTACAGAAAAACCGGCTTTATTACCAAGATTTTTTGCTTCTTCAGCCAGTTGTTCAGCTGTGAGAAAAGACAGAGGCTGATTTACCAGATCTTTTGTATTTGTAACCGCATCAATAATAATTTCTAGACCTGAAACATCTTTTTTATTTATTTTTCCAGATAATATCTCTACAGTTTTTATTGAATTCTTTTTTTTCTTTTTATCCTTAAAATATTCTAAAAACTGATAATTGCTTAAAGCAAGCCCTTCAATAAATGCTAGAGCATCATCAGGATTATCGTCAACATCAACAACTATGACATTTTCAAGTTTTAATTCAGTTATCTTCCCATGTAAATTATGTGCAGCTTTTCTCATATTTTCCTTTTGAAAAGCTTTATTATTATCTTTATCAACCAATTGAACAAAAATCCATCTGTTAAGTTGGTTTATTGATGCCAGTTTTATTTCTTTCTTAAAAACAGATTTCAGGTAAACAATTTCTTCAGAAGATAAAGAAAAATCTCCTAATTTACTGATATCATTAGCGATAAGAACAAGGTTCTTATCTTCTGACAATTTTGTTGTTTTGGAAAGCTTCAATGCCATATTATTAAATATTATATCTAAGCTCAGCAAATGTACAAATCGCTCAGGATATAAATATAATTATCAGTAAAAATAAAGATTTATTATTAAAATTGCCATGATTATTATCATAGACACATTAATAAAAGAATTCTGTTTGAGCTTACCCTAAGATCACTAATTAATTAAAAGCAAGAGTGCATATAATACTTTCTACTTTTCTGATTGCGTTTCTTTTTGGTTTATTTGGCCGATAAACAAATCCTTCAATTGTTACCAGGCGGTTTCTTTTTTCATCGACGGTAGTATATGAGACAAATGGACCACCCATAGAATCACCATTGACCCTCCACAATCCTCTAAGTATATATGTATATCGGTTATTAATTTTTATTTCCTGGGAATATATCGGTGCCCATGGCCTTCTTTCTGTCGTCATATAAGAACCATCCTTATCGCCGGGCACACGCACCTGCAGAACAGAATCACGTATTCTGAGAATATCATGACTGTTAAAAATATCCAGACCGGGAAAATCCTGATAATAAATAATTATGTTTTGGGTCATATCATTTGTTTCATGTTTGAACCATACAAAATTTTCATTATCAACAACAATATTAAACCCTTTAGGTGCATTGAGAGTAAGTTCATGATTTTGGCTCAACTGCCTGGCCGCTTCAGAATTTTCATACTTTTTATTAATTCTTATCTGACGTTCTCTTTCAGCTTTAAGAATTTTTTCAACTAACTGTTCCTTATTATCGTCAAGCAATTTAATAAATGAATCCTGATTTGGTGCATTCATAGAAACGAGTATTTGTCCCTTAGCCCAATAATCTTTTTTTACAACAATTTTAGCCTCTTTATATTCTGAAGAAATACTGGTAACAATAATATTTCTGTGGCCTCTAATAATATCTTTAAAGCCGGCTTGCGGCATATTAATTATGTCAAAAATAACCTCACCTCCAACAGTCCCGAACTGAGGTAAAGCAATCTGCTGTGCGGCAAACACAGTTCTCAGGCTATCTCCAATCTTTGATTCCCAGTATTTATCGGCAACTACAATAACTAACTCACCTGCTTTACCGGTAATTACAGGCAAAAGACCTCTGCTATCTGTTTTGCATGACATCAGGGAGGTGAGTAAAGAAATTATGATAACTGATAAGCAGATAATTCTCTTTTTCATAATATTAATGTTTTTGGTTTGGAAAACAAGCATAAAATACCAGACTCAAATATTATACCAAAAACAATTATCTAAACAGCTTTATTATATCGTTACCGTTTGCAAAAAGCACCAAAGCCAGCAATAGTAACATTCCAACTATCTGGGCATATTCAATAAATTTATCTGCTGGTTTTCTTCCCGTAATAATTTCAAAAACAAGAAATAATACATGGCCTCCATCAAGTGCAGGAATTGGTAAAAGATTTAATACTGCTAACATAATAGATAATAATGCAGTCATTGTCCAGAATGTCATCCAGTCCCATGTATCGGGAAAAATATTTCCAATGGCAATAAAACCGCCAAGCGATTTATAAGCTTTTGTTTTGGGAGTAAAAATAAGTTTAATGTCTTTCAAATAGTTAGAGATTGATTGACTCCCTTGTTTTATACCGGCCGGGATAGATGCAAAAAAACCATATTCTTTTGTTTCTGTCTCAAGAAATTTTGAATTATCAGCCCATGCTCCAATTTTCATACTTTCGTCAAAAGTCAAAGAATATTGAATAAATTCTCCATTTCTTTCAACAGTTATTTTACTATTTTGGGCTGAGACATTAGCAAGTTTACTGCCAAAATGGTAAAAGCCCTTAACAGGTTCATCATTAAAACCTACTATCTTATCTCCAATTTCCAGTCCTGCTTTTTCTCCAACAGAGTCATCTCCAAACTCACCGATAATAAAAGGAAGTTCCGGCCTAAAGAAAAAATAAGGATCTTTTGATACATTTGATTTGTAATAACTTCGTCTCTCTAAAAACTGGCTGACAAAATCTTCAGGGATTGGCACATCAAAGTTTTTACCATTTCTTTTAACCTGAACTGTTTTAACTTCATTATAAATCAGTTCCTCGAAAATACCCCGGAAATCTTCAACATGCTTATTATCAACACTCAGAATAATATCTCCATTTCTGAATCCCATATCAGTTGCAAGAGTGTCACAATAAATTCCGTACTTGGCATTATCGGTAGGTAGATATTCATTACCCCAGGTGAATAGTATCATTGAATAAATTAGAAATGCCGTTATAAAATTAAATAATACTCCCCCTAGCATGATCAATAATCTCTGGTAAGAAGGTTTCGATCTGAATTCATATGGTTGAGGAGGCTTGCTTAATTGCTCCTTATCCATTGATTCATCTATCATTCCTGAAATTTTACAATAACCTCCCAAAGGCAACCAACCAACTCCGAATTCTGTTTCACCTTTTTTAATTTTGAAAAGTGAAAACCATGGGTTAAAAAAGAGGTAAAATTTTTCAACTCTTGCTTTAAAAATTTTGGCAAAAATAAAATGTCCAAATTCGTGTAACAATACTAATATTGATAAACTAAGAATTAATTGTCCTGCTTTTATAAGTACTTGAAGTATATCCATTTATATATTTGTTTTAATCTTTATTAGTTAAATTAATGATAATGCAAGTTTTCTACTTTCCATATCTGACATTAAATAATCCTCAAGGCTTGCATTTTTTATAAAGGGCATTTTTTGAATTGTTTTTTCAATTATTTCTGTCATTTTCAAAAAACCCAGTTTATTTTCCAGAAAAGCCTGTACAACAACTTCATTTGCAGCATTTAAAATACATGGAGCATTGCCCCCTCTTTTTAAAGCTTCAAAAGAAAGTGCAAGGTTACGAAAAATTTTGCAATCTGGCTGCTCAAAATTTAATTCAGGATAATCCAGAAAATTAAAACGTTTAAAATCCGATTTCAGCCTTGAAGGATATGAAAAGGCATAAAGAATTGGCAATTTCATATCGGGAAGCCCCATCTGTGCTTTCATTGAAGAATCTTCAAACTGAACAATTGAGTGGATAACCGATTGAGGATGAATTATTACATCTATCTGATCGGGTCTTAGATCGAACAACCATTTTGCTTCAATCACTTCAAGCCCTTTATTCATCAAAGTTGCCGAATCAATTGTAATTTTATTTCCCATATCCCAATTTGGATGGTTCAGGGCATCTTCTCTTGTTACATTTTCAAGAAATGAAATATCTTTTCCTCTGAATGGTCCTCCTGAAGCTGTCAAATAAATTTTCTCTATAGGATTATCGAACTCACCTGCAAGACATTGAAAAATTGCCGAATGTTCAGAATCTACAGGTATAATTCTCGCATTATTTTCTTCACTAAGTTTTTTTATCAGTTCACCTGCAACTACTAATGTTTCTTTATTTGCCAGAGCAATTATTTTTCCTGCTTTTATTGCTTCAATAGTTGGTAATAATCCTGAAAAACCTACCATAGCCGATAGTACAATATCGACTGAATCCATAGAAACTACCTGGGCTATTGCCTCTTTGCCGGCAAATACTTTAATATTGGTATTGTTAAGTGCTGACTTTAACTGATCATATTTTTCTTCATTAGAAATAACAACAATATTTGGATTAAATTCAATAGATTGTTGAATAAGTAAATCAACATTTTTATTAGCTGTAAGAATCTCTACCTCAAATTCTTCAGGATGTGATTTTATCACTTCAAGGCTTTGTGTTCCAATGGATCCTGTTGATCCAAGAATGGCAATTCTTTTTATCATTAATGAATAGTTTAGCTAATTTTACTTTATCAGAATAAAATATATTCTTCAGGATTAATTGGTCTTCCTTTATGCCATAATTCAAAATGCAGATGCGGTCCGGTTGTTAATTCGCCTGAGTTTCCTACAATTGCAATAGCTTCACCGGCTTTAACTCTATCGCCCTGAGCCGACATAAGCTCTGAATTATGTGTATAAATTGATATTAAATCATTATCATGTTGTATTAATAAAGTATAGCCTGTCTCCACATCCCAGTGAGTATTGACAACTACACCGCTAAGTGTTGCTTTAACATCAGCATCTTTTTCACTGGCAACAATATCAGTTCCAAGATGATTAGCTTCCAAATTAAATCTGTAGGTAATATCTCCTTCCAGGGGGCAGAAAAAAAATATCTCACTACTCGGTAATTTACTTTCAGTATCATCAAATGCAATCAGGTTATTACTATTTTCCCGGTTAACAATAGCCCTGATTGCCGAATCCTGCGCCGATCTGGCAACTGTGTTTGTTTCCAAAGGTGTAGATATTTCTTCATTATATTCGCTATAA
>JBHOTF010000038.1:0-21948 GCA_042584005.1 Bacteroidota bacterium | reverse complement strand
GCAAACAACACATGGTATTAACTACTGCTGAATGTGCTGAAAAAAATCGTCCTGTTGAAAGCGGTGATTACGGATAATTTTCTATACACACAATCTATTGATGTGAAAGATTTTGATAACGATGGAGATATGGATTCATTGGCATCTCCTTATGATTTTGTAACTTACGACCATTAAACTAAAAACTGAATAAAATGAGAATCAGAGTTGTAAGTATTCCAGTTAGGGATCAGGAAAAAGCATTAAAATTTTACACCCGATTTAAATTAAACAGTCTTATTATCCTGGTAGTTACAGGCTCATTTTTTCTCACCCAGTGTAATACTAATACTGAGACGTTCTCCAAAAGTGAATTAGAAAAAGGCTTTGTAAATCCTTCCACGGAAAACAGACCTCTGGCTTTATGGCCATGGTTAAATGGTTTTGTCGATACCACAAAATTAGTTTATGAACTGGAACAAATGAAGAGCAAAGGAATGCGTGGTGCTCTGATATGGGATGTCGGTGCGCTCTCAGATCCTGATAAGATGATTCCGGCTGGCCCGCCTATGTTAAGTGATCAGTCTCTTGAATATTTCTCTATTGCACTCAATACTGCTAACAAACTTGATCTCGATATTGGGTGGTTCGCATCAAGCAGTTGGAATGCCGGTGGTCCATGGGTAGAGGAGGCCAATGCTGCGATGGAATTAATAAGTTCAAGTCAGGTAGTTGAAGGTCCATCTAATCAAATAATTAAGATAAAGAAACCTAAGAGCAATGTTGCTGAGGTATTTAGATATTCTTTAATGTCATCGCTGGCAATTCCCTACTCAGAAGTCAGGGAAATTGACGATGTGAAGAATCAGACAATTTTACTCGATGAATTTACTTCAGAAAACAAGTATATTGAATGGGAAGTTCCCCAAGGAAAATGGGAAATTATATCTTTTTTCATGAGTAACAGTGGGCAAAAACTGGAATGTCCCAGTCCTAACTCCAACGGTTTGATTATTGACCACCTGAGCAGAATAGCTACTCAAAATTACTTTGATAGTGTTTTAACCAGGCTTGCACCAATTAATACTCCTGAAAATCATTTGAAATTCTTAATGCTCGACAGCTATGAAGTTAGGCCAATGACAGACTGGTCACCTCTTTTTGTTGAGGAATTTAAATCTCGTTATGCATATGACCCTACGCCATTTTTCCCTCTTCTCCAGGCTTATAGCTCTAAGGATACCGTGATTGACGAACGCTTTCGTGGCGATTACAGTCGTTTGGTAAGCGATATGATGATAGATAACCATTTTGCACAATCAGTAACAATTGCTGATAAATATGGATTTGAGATGGTAACAGAGGCTGGTCATGGTGGCTATCCACGGGTTGACCCTCTCAAAGCTCTTGGAAATTCACATATCCCTATGGGAGAATTCTGGAACAGACAACGATTTTGGGTTACTAAGGAGGCAGCAAGTGCTGCTCATATTTATGGAAAAAAGTTAGTCGCTTCTGAATCTTTAACAGGCTGGAATCACTGGCAACATGGCCCATCCGACTTTAAACAGTTAATTGATATAGCTTTTTGTGAAGGCCTTAATCAAGTTGTTTTTCACACCTTCGCCCATAATCCCGAAATAGCAGGTAAGCCGGGATTTGTTTATCATGCGGGTGAGCACATCAATGTAAATACTAGCTGGTGGGATATGGCAAGACCTTTTATGGATTATATTGGAAGGTGCTCATATATGTTGAGGCAAGGAAATTTTGTTGGAGACGCATGTCTGTATTATGGAGATCAGGCACCTAATTTGGTGCCGCCAAAGCGTATAGACCCGAACATCACTCCTATATATAATGACGACCAGTGCTTGCACTGTGGAAAACCTAAACCTATAAATGTTGGAGACTTACCTGGTTATGATTATGACTATATCAATGCCGATATTATAACTACTACCTTAACTGCAGAAAACGGAAAACTTGTTCTGCCATCGGGTATTTCTTATCATGTAATGTTACTTCCAGACAGGGTAGATATTTCCCTTGAAGTTCTGAGAAGTCTTGAAAAACTGGTATTTGAAGGTGCAATTGTCATAGGTAGAAGACCAGAAAGAACTACTTCATTAGAAAATTACCCTGAATGCGATGCTGAAGTTAAATCTATTGCTGATAAGTTATGGGGTAGAGCTGATGGTGAAAAAATATTCTCAAATAAATACGGAAAAGGAAAAGTCTACGTGGGTAAATCTGTAAAAGAAGTACTGGAAGAAATGAATGTGGGGCCTGATTTTGAAGTAAAAGGAATGGACAATAGGGAATTTATTATCGATTATATTCATCGCCAAACTGAAACTGAAGAAATATATTTTGTTTCAAACAGCAGCCCTGCAGAACAACATGTATTCTGTACATTCAGGGTCAGCTCAAATATGCTTCCTGAATTGTGGGATGCAGAAACAGGACTAATACAGCGGGATGTAGAATATTCAAAAGTGTCTGGTGGTATAAGTATTGAACTAATTATGGATCCTCTTTCATCAAGGTTTGTTGTGTTCAGAAACAACTCTACAGGTATAAATGATGCCGGGTTGACATACGATTTACAATTTGGCTTTTTTCAAAAAAAGAAAGCACGAGAAATAAATGAATCCATAGATATAACCAACAATTGGAATATTGAGTTTAATACTGATATGGGTGGCCCGAAATCATATCAGATGGAAAAACTAACCAGCTGGTCTGATATCGACAATGAAGGCATCAAATATTATTCCGGCTCAGCAAAATATAGCAGAAATTTTTCTGTAAGCATGGAAACATTATCCAAAGAAAAAGAAGCTTTTGTTGTATTTGAAAATATTCAGGAGATGGCACATGTTTTTGTTAATGGCAACGATTGTGGTATTGTTTGGACTCCTCCATATAAAGTCCCAATTACTCCATACCTGAAAGCCGGCACAAATAATATCACTGTTCAGGTAATAAATACCTGGAATAACCGAGTTGTAGGGGATGTAAGCAATCCCAATGAAAAAGCATATACCAACACAAATGCAAAAAATAAATTTAATAAAAACAGTCCCTTATTAAAATCAGGTTTGATTGGCAATGCTGAAATACGTTTTAATAACAATTAAATTTATCATGAAACCTAAGAATCTAATTTTCCTTCTCGCTTTAATTATGTTTTTACTTAATTCCTGTGGAAGTACAAATGGGAGGCAAGATAAATTCAAGAATGAAGAAGAACAATTAAAAGAACCGGATCTTCAACTATTGGGGAACCGTTTTTTTACTTTCAATACTGTAGTACGCGTGAATCAGATTGAAACTTCACGCTATGAATCTCATGGGGAAGATGAATCAAGTATTCACTCTGCGGAAGAAGCCCGTATATTTCGGGAAACCGTGGAAAAGGCCTGGCCTGGTGCGCGAATTACATGGTCCTTTAGTTGGCTTGCACTAAAGGATGAGCGGCCCAACTACCTTGATTTAAAGAAGCTGGTTGTTTCCTATCATAAAAAGTATGGCGATGAGATTACATTTATTCCAGGCGGCTATTTTTCCAATATGTATAACACCCGTGAACAAGTTAATCGTGATCTGCACGATGGTTTACAGATGGTATCGGATATGGTTGGCGGCGGATACCGGCCCCAAAGTGTTATTGCTGGTTTTCTCTCAGCTGAAAATCTACAGTTTCTGGCCGAAGAGGAAGGGATTCACGTTTGCCAGGGCAATATCTGGAGCCAGTATGCCATAGACAACGGCGACGGCGAGGGTTCGATTTCATATCCTTACTACCCGTCGCTAGAGCATTTCTGTAAACCCGCCCAGGGTAAAGAGGACTTCATCGATTGCGTCAATCTTGATGGCTGGACAATGGATTTCCTTACCGCTAAGTACCCTGGCGGAAGAACTTTTAATGGGCAATGGTGCGGTAGTCGACAAGGTGTTGGACCCATTGAGACAGTTATCAGATTAGGAACCGAGCAGGGAACCAGGGAGATGCTTGCCACCACAGCTGCCCATTTCGATAAGGGATTCGAGCTAAACGATTTTGCATGGGTCACTTGTATCTGGGAGTTGTGCCTTGTTGAAGGACGCAAAATATATGGCTACGATGGACGCAACGGACTGGATGGTATGGTAATTTGGTTCAGTGAAATGCGCAAACGCTGGCCAGAGGCTAAGTGCATCACCCAGGGGGAGTTTGGGATGCTCTGGCGAAAGCAGTTTAAAAACAATGACAATCTTGATTATCGCTTCGTCCAACGTGGGTCGGGTGTCTGCGGATCAGAACCTGAATTGGAAATCCGATGGTTTATGAACAAGAATTTTCGACTGGCACTTCTAAGAAACTGGAAAGCAAATACTCCTGAAAAACTCATTGATTTCACCCGATATGATCTCACAGCCATGGAGCCAGCCGATCCGGAATCAGGTCAACAAATTCGCAATTGGAGCTTAATCAATCGCCTCAACCAGAAGGGAATTCGTCCACAGGATAAACCAATTTCTATCGAACAATTGAATGCCGATGAACTGGCGATTATCAAACGGCGATATCCGGAGCTAATAAAAAAAACACTAATTAATGAAGAATAGAAATAAAACGATAATAAAATATCTCCTGTGTATTCAATTATTCCTATTGATTGGATGCGGCAACAATGGAAATTATGGGGATAATGTAAGTTTTGAAGAATTATCGGGGGAATTCAAGAATCCTCCTGTTTATTCCCGACCTGGTGCTTTTTGGTGCTGGCTTAATGGCAATATGAGCAAAGAAGCAATTTCGCGTGATCTCAGAGAAATGAGCGAAAAGGGAATGGGTAGGGCAGAGATTTGGGATGTTGCAGCAGCAAATAATAAGGATAACTATATACCTGCCGGTCCGGCTTTTTTAAGTGATAGTTCTGTAGCAATGATCAAATATGCCTTCGCCCAAGGAAAAAAATATGGTATAAAAATAGGAATGATAGGATCGAGCGGATGGAATGCCGGAGGAACATGGGTTGAACCTGAATGGGCTTCCAAACAATTGTATTATTCGGAGCTGATCGTAGAGGGGCCTGTTAAGAAAAGTTTTGAAATACCCTTTCCTGAAGTGCCACGCAGATGCCCGAAGAATCAAAATGGTAAGCCATTGTTTTTTAAAGAGGTAGCAGTTCTGGCTTTCCCATATAATGAAGAAAAGAAAATTGATAATACTAAGGATATTATTGACCTGACTAACAAGCTCTCAGAGGGCATGATTAATGTTGATTTACCTGAGGGTATTTGGAAAATAATGAGGTTTATATGCTCAAACAACGGGCAAATGCTGGTTGTACCATCTCCTAATTCGAATGGTCTGTTCATTGACTTTTTTGATCCTGAATCAACAAAAAAACATCTCAAGCATTTCATGGACAGGCTTGGAATAGCCAGGGGAGAGAAGAGAGAAGGTGGTTTGGCTTATCTGGAATTTGACAGTATGGAACTGGCCGAAGGAATACCATGGACGGATTCTATGCCTGAAATTTTTAAAAAGGGGAGAGGCTATGATCTGATAGAATACCTGCCTGTATTGGCCGGTTGGTCTGTAGATGCAGACTCAGATAGGTTTTTATATGATTGGAAAAAAACGATAAGTGATCAACTCATTTTCAGCCATTATACCACCGGAAGAAAGTTTCTGGAAGAATACGGCATTGACCTTGTGGCTGAAGCTGGTGGGCCGGGACCTCCAACATGGAGTACCTGTCCGGTTGATGCTTTGAAAGCACTTGGAAATGTAACTATTCCACGTGGTGAATTCTGGGTGCGACACAGGAATATTTTCCTTGTTAAGGAAGTCGCAAGTGCATCTCATATTTATGGAAGAAATATTGTGGATGCCGAATCATTCACCACCTGGAGAAGATGGAAAGACAGTCCTGATGATTTAAAGAAAATTGTTGACCGTGCATTTTGTGAAGGTTTGAACTGCGTCACCTTTCATACTTTTGCCAGTACCAGTCCGGAAGATGGTTTACCCGGAAGGACCTATCATGCAGGATCTGATATCAATACCGCAAACACCTGGTGGAATAAGTCTAAGCCTTTTATGGATTATCTCTCGAGGTGTAGTTATATGCTTCAAAAGGGCTTATTTGTAGCCGATGCATGCTATTATTATGGCGATCAGGCCCCTAATTTCTGGCCGGCCTTCCATGTTGTTCCGGAGAAGATAATCCCCGAAAGCCTTGGGGAAGGATATGATTATGATGTGGTTAACAGCGATGTAATCCTTAACAGGATGTCTGTTAAGGATGGAAGGATTCTAATGCCCGACGGACTTAGCTACGCCCTGTTGGTTTTACCCGATCAGGACCACATTCCTCTTGATGTACTCCTTAAACTGGAAGCTATGGTTAAAGAGGGAGCAACAATTATTGGAAGGAAACCACTCGGAGTTCCATATCTGAATAATTATTCGGCAGATAATATCGAGCTGGCTAAATTGACAAACAGAATGTGGGAAAGTACTGATGGGAAAGGCAAAGTAATTTCCGGGATATCTGCCAGGGAGGTATTATTATCTAAAGGCATTGATCCGGATTTTAGCCATGAATCTCCTTTTATTCTGGATTATATACATCGGCAATCCCTTGAATCTGATATCTATTTTATCAGGAATACATCCGGGCAGCCCTATTCAGGTGATTGTACATTCAGGGTGACTGACAAGTACCCTGAATTATGGGATCCATCTACTGGAAAGCAGCATAGATTAGAGGAATTCACTGATAAGGATGGGAGGATAAGCATGAATCTTAATCTTGATCCAGATGCTTCTGTTTTTGTTGTGTTTAATGGAAAGAAAAGGATAATTCCAGCGCTCCAAAAAAAGACATCAATTTCAAAAACTACAACAATTTCTGGTAGCTGGGCGCTTACCTTCCCTGAAGGCTGGGGAGCTCCGGAAGAGGCAAACTTCGACAAGCTAATTTCCTGGACAGAATCTGATATTGAGGGAATTAAGTATTTTTCAGGAACTGCTTCTTATCTGAAAACAATTACTATTCTAGAAGAGGATATTAATAATAGTTCAGAAATTGTATTAGACCTGGGTGAGGTTTGTGATGTGGCCGAAGTATATCTTAATGGTAAATCAGCAGGAATACTGTGGAAGGCTCCATATAAGCTTGATATCACAGAATTTGTAAAATCCGGTGAAAATGAACTAAGAATTGAGATCGTCAATCAATGGGTCAACCGGCTTACCGGAGACATGCTTTCAGATCCGGCGGATCGTTTTTGTCGTACCAACATGCCATATGTAACAAGTGATGATTTTGGCTATGATAACTGGATTGAGGATAGTGATGAGACTTTCAGACTGAAAATTTCAGGTTTACTGGGCCCGGTAAAATTGATGTATTCATCGAAATTGCAGGAGGAATTATAACAGACTTCAGAAATATACTGCATTAATTGTCAGTTGATTAATTTCTCTCACTTAGAGTATAAAATATTTTTTATTAATAAATTATTTGATATGAAAATCTACAAACCTAAAACACTATTTATTATTGCTTTTCTGATATTTAACCTGATTGTGAATTGTCAGATAATGGCCCAGTCAAAAACTGAATCTGATTCTGTTTTGCTTGCACATTCCAACTTTGATGGAAAAACAATTACTTCTCCTACCCGTACAGAAGTTATTACACCTATCCATAAAGCTGAATTTAGAGATGCCCAATGTCCTCAGCGTATTCAGGGTGGAAATCCCAGAGAAGTAAATGGATTTCTGCAATTCGATGGTGCCATGGACGGTAACCGGCAGGTAGATCCACAAATTGCTATTGGCGGAGGTTATGTTTTCCATGGAACGAATACTGGATTATTAATTTATGATAAAGAAGGAAATTATATAGATGGAGTATCACAGAAATGTTTTAACAATGGTATAGACCCAAAAATATTCTTTGACCCCTATAATCAGGTATTTGGGTTCGATTTATGGGTATACTGGGATAGTCTGAAAGTAAAGCCGGTAAATATTGCAATCTCCGAAACAAACGACCCGCGTGGAGCATGGAATATATATCCTGTTTCTGCAGCTAAAGGAGTAGATGGGGGAGGCATCGGTTTCAGTAAAAAATGGATTGGATATTCTTTTCCCGGTGGTGATGAAAAAACTTTTGTTTTAAAAATGAGTGAGGCAAAAGCAGGGAAACCAGCAACCGCATACCACTTCCCGGGTAGTTTAGGACAACCTGCATTTACTCAGGATGATATTGATGATCTTTATTTTTTCAAGATCAAGGGCGATAAATTTATTATTACGCGGGTGTTCGAAGATAATAATGGAGATCCTGTTTGCGAAGTTGTAAGCTCGAAAGCACATGGTTTAAAATATATTGATTATCCTCCCCAATCACCACAAAAAGATAGCGAGCAATTAACCTCTTCAGGCGACCGTAATCCTAAAAACCTGGTTATACAAAGTGGTTGTATCTGGTTCTCACAGGCAATTAATTATGAAGGAAAATCTGCTGTTCAATGGCATCAGCTTAAGTTGGATGGAAGTTTTGTGCAAACAGGCTTAATTTATAATGAAAATACTAATTACATACAAACAACAATAGCCGTAAATAGTAAAAATGATGTACTGGTTGGATTTCAGGAAACTAATGAGAATATGTATATTAGTCCCCGTATGGCATTTCGTTATGCACATGATCCATTGGGAGAATTGAGAGACATTGTTAAGCTGGGGGAAGGAAAAGGTGCCACCAATGGAGTTGCCTGGGGAGATTATAGCGGCAGTGCTATTGATGGAGATAACTTAACCGATCTTTGGACCATTCAAAGTATTGCAAATAAAGAGGGGAAAGGAGAAACGGTTATTGTAAAAGTACCGTTTAAATAGATCTCTAAGATGGTGACCACCCGGCAGTTACTACAACTTTTTCGATTAGTAAAAATTGATAAGCAATAAAACCAGATACTATTATAATGAAAGAAAAAAAGATTAAAATTATGAATTACAAATTTACCCTAAGCATTTTTCTGATTTTCCTGAGCTTTGTTTTAATAAACCCAACACAAGCTTATTCAGACGAGAAATTAAAAATTACTCATGGCCCTTACCTGGTTGAACCGGGAGAAAATGCCATTACAATTATCTGGTTTACTAACAAAGAATGTTTTTCTTGGGTAGAATATTGTGGTGACGCTAATTTTGGCACATTTCCAAACTGGGGAGGATATCCGGAAATTGCAAAATCCAGCATTAACGGATTGATTGATGCAAATTCGAAAATGCATAGTATTCGAATTACTGATTTAAAAGAAGGCAAAAAATATCGATACAGGATTGTGTCAAAAGAGATTCTGCAATTCGATCCATATGAAGTCCTGTATGGTGATACAGTTGTTGGTGAGATTTGTGAATTTGAGACATTAGATCCAAATAAAAAAAGTTTCTCATTTGGCGTTGTATCAGATTTACATGAAAATGAAGGTGTTTTAGACACCTTATTACAAAACAATCCAGTGGATTCATTTGATATGATGTTCTTTGCCGGAGATATTTTGAACTGGATAGGGAGTGAAGAGAGAATCTTCGATGGTTTTCTTGATGTAAGTGTAAAACATTTTGCCAAAGAAAAGCCATTTATATACACCAGAGGTAATCATGAAACCCGGGGGCCAAACGCACGAAAGTTATATTCCTATTTTCCACTCTCAAGTGGCAAGTATTATTTCTCGTTCAGTCAGGGTAATGTTAGGTTTATAGTTATGGATTCAGGAGAGGACAAGCCTGATACTCACCCTGTATATGCCGGTTTGGTAGATTTCGACCAATACCGGACTGAGCAAGCCCAATGGCTGCAAAAAGAGATTCAGAGCGATGAATTTAATAATGCTCAATATAAGATTGTTATATCTCATATTCCTCCCTTCACAGATAGTAAAAAACATGGAGGAGTCGATTTAACAAATAAGTGGGGTCCCATTTTGAATGATGCAAATATTGATATTGTAATTAGTGGCCATCGTCACAGGTTTGGAATAATTGATCCCCGGGAAGAAATGAATAATTTTCCTGTTATTGTTTTAGGAAAAGAAATGATTTTAAAAACCGATATATCAGAACAAAAGCTTTCATTCTTGATAAAGGATATAGATGGAAACATTGTTGATGAATTTATTATTCCTTCAGGAAAAAAGTAGGATAGGGAATGAAAACTAAATAATTAGTTGTACATTTCTTTGATTGAATAAATAATTTTTATACTTTCGTTGCTGTTCGAAAGAGTTGAAGTGCAAAATACTACAGTCGTAAATGTGAGAACATCGCATACAAACCAGAAAATATGCTAGAAAGATTGAATTTTCTTATTAGAAAATTCAATGTATAAACCAACCAATTAAGGAATTGGTTGTAAAAGAATTTATGTAGCAAATAAAGGCATTTACTAAATCTGGAGAAGAATTATAATGTTCAAAAACTATCTGATCACAGCTTTCAGAAACCTCAACAGAAGCAAGATATCTTCAATAATCAATATTACCGGTTTAGCTCTCGGTATCTCATGTTGTTTACTAATATTATTGTACATATCACATGAATTAAGTTACGATAATTATCATGAAAAAGGCGATAGAATTTACAGGCCGCAAATGATGAGCACAAACAGAGTTAATCCCAGATCTATTGCTATTTCACCTCCTGCACTCGCTCCGGTTTTGGCAAGTTCAATTCCTGAGATCGAATCTTATGTAAGATTTGATATTAATGAGCGTCAGGTAGAATATAATAATACCGGATATAAAATTGATAAATTTTATATCGTTGACTCTACATTCTTTGATATTTTCACATATGAGTTTATTACAGGAAGCCCGGAAACAGCACTTAATCAAGCTGGTTCAATAGTTCTTACAGAATCTGTTTCAAGTAAAATTTTTGGCGACAAAGATCCTATGGGAGAAGTTCTGAGTATGGGTAATGAAATTAATTTAACTGTGAGTGCAGTTTTAAAAGATGTTCCCAGTAATTCACACTTTAAATTCGATGCTATAAGTTCATTTATTTCATTTCCACGTTTAAGAGAAAGTTTAACGGAGAGGAATTATTTTGCAGAATTCTATACTTATTTGCTTTTAACTGAAAATGCAGATATAGAAGAAGTAGGAAGAAAAGTAAATGAGGTTAATGAGCGCGAATACAGAGAATTATACAATGAAAGAAATATTGAAAGAGATTATCCTTTACAAAAATTCAAAGATATACATCTGAAATCCAATATTCCATATGAAATTGAAACTCCGGGAAATATAAATACAGTAATCGTATTTTCTATAATTGCAGTTTTTGTGTTAATTATTGCTTGTATAAACTTTATCAACCTGTCTACTGCACGTTCTGAAAAGCGGGCCAGAGAAGTAGGATTAAGAAAAGTATTTGGAGCTAACAGGACACAACTTATTAAACAATTCTTATACGAATCAGTTTTATTATCAATTATTGCTTTAATAATTGGATTATTATTTATTGAAGCATTCCTGCCGGTATTTAATGATCTTACTGGAAAACAATTCGTAACCGGGGATTTAATGAATCTCTCAACTCTGATAATGATAATAGTATTAATTATTGTTTCAGGATTTCTGGCAGGAAGTTTTCCTGCTTTTATATTATCTGCCTTTAAACCAATTACTGTTTTAAAAGGAAAATTTAGTTCATCATCACGCAGCAGTTTGTTGAGAAAAGGACTTGTTTTTATTCAATTCTCAATATCTATTTTTATGATAATTGCTATTATTATTGTCCTTTTTCAATTGAAATATATGCAGAATACAGATCCTGGATTTGACAATAAAAATACTGTCACCTTAAACATTACCAGTTTAACAAATCAGGTGTTTCTGGATAAAATAGAACAATTACCTGGAGTTAAATCAGTAACATATTCTTATAATGCACTGGGGGTACGGCCGGGAGGTGATATTTATTTACCGGAAGGGAAAAATGAGGATGAAACATTTAGTGGCAGGGTATTTATGATTGGTTATGATTATTTTGAGAATTTTGGTATGGAGATGTTATATGGCAGATCCTTTTCCGAAGACTTTCCTGTGGATACTTTAAATTCTGTAATTATTAATGAAACTGCGGCAAAAAGAATTGGTTGGAATGAAAATGCTATTGGGAAACAATTAACTAATACTTCGAGAGATAATAGGCTTACCACAATTGTAGGGGTAGTGAAGGATTTTCATTACCAAAGTTTAAAAACAAAAGTTGCCCCAATGGTAATTAGTCTCCTTACTCGATTTCATACATGTATTTCACTAAAAATTAATCCTGGTAATTTTACAGGTATTATTTCCAGTGTTGAAGAATTATTTAATGAATTCTACCCAAACAGAGAATTCGATTATTCCTTTCTTGAGGAGGATCTTAGAAATCTTTATCCTGAAGAAGAAAAAACACAGAAAATAGCTTTATATTTCGGGATACTGGCAATTTTTATCACATGTTTAGGATTATTCGGACTTGCCACCTTCACCATAGAACAACGCACAAAAGAGATAGGTATACGCAAGGTATTAGGAGCATCAGTTTCAAATGTAATCTTTTTATTTTTAAAAGAATTTCTAAAAATAACATTTATAGCAAATTTCATTGCCTGGCCTCTTGCATTTCTTATTATGAAAAAATGGATGGAAAATTTTGCCTATAAAGCGGAAACAGGATTGATGCCATACCTTATCGCCTTTTGTATAGTCTTAATTATTGCCTTAACAACAGTTATTTATCATACAATTAAAGCTGCTATAGCTAATCCTACCGATTCATTGAGGTGTGAATAATGTTGTAACATAACCCAGAACGCATTAACACAGACCACAGACCTCAGAACCCATAACTCATACCACACTAACGCAGAACCCAGACCCCATATCGCACTTAATGCATCCAGTTAAAGGCATTAACGATATCCAAAATGTCAGAGCTGGTATAGCTGCATTCCCAATCACCTGTTCTTTTTGCACCAGGATAATTAGAAGCTTGTTTAGCCCATTCTTCTTTAAAAAGCCGGATGACCATATTGTAAGGAGGCGAAAGTTTATAAGCTTTATAATTCCCAAGCTTTTGTAATGCCTGTTTAACTCCTTTACGAATCTTGTTTTGAGCTATTTCCGGATGTAAACACAGTGCTGCATTTCCAATTCCTTCTTTTACGGCTACAGTTGCTACTTCACCGAAAAGTTTCTTCACCTGCTTGCATATTGCCAGATCTCCTGCAACAAAGGCAACAGGCACATTATAATAGCCTGCAATCAAAGCATTTAAACCAGCTTCAGGAAGTGAAATGCCGTTAATCGACATGTCATTTATTTTAACACTACTATTGGTATGATCAAGAATGGCATCAGGTGTACCAGCCTTTGCATGATAACCAATGAAGATAACCGCATCAAACGTTTTATCAATCCCCTCCATCATTCCTTTAATTCCTCCAGACCAGTCGCGTATAAGTTTAGCACGAGGGTCAAGTTTATTTGGCAATATATTCCTGGCACTGCCATGTGAATCTCTTACGATTATCTCACTGGCGCCACCGGCTATTGCTCCTTCAATTGCTGCATTTGTTTCATCAGTCATTATAGATCGAAAAAGGTTATAATCTTTACCATCCCTATTGACGTCCTCCCAATTCACAACACCTGAAATACCTTCCATATCAACTGATATGAATACTTTTAATCCATTTTCTGTCTGTAAATACACATTTGAAATTATTCCAAAAATAAAAATCAGACATACAAATAATTTTCTCATTACAATCCTCCCGTTTATTAATTATACCTTATGATTTTATATGTACTAAATGTACTCTATTTACTTTCTTAGTTATCTCAAATTTATAAAAAAAGCTTAATTATTGTGTAATAACTGTTTAAAACTTGCATAATATATTTTAATATTTTTAATCGATGCTAATCTTTTTATATTTGCCTGTTATCTTATTATCTCAAAAAATTAAATATTAATTAATCTTTCAAAAATGAAACTTAGAATCTCTCTTATCGCAGTGCTTTTTTTATTTTTATCAAGTAGCAATATTAATCCACAGGACTCTGGCCTTACAACTGATTCAACAAAACTGGCGGTCGTCTGGTCAAGTGGAGATCCGGATGTAGCAGAAAAGGTTTGTTTAATGTATACTCATGCTGCAAAAAGAGCGAAATGGTTCGATGAAGTTGTTCTTATCGTATGGGGGCCATCAGCGAAACTATTGACTGAGAATGAAAAATTGCAGGGAAAGATAAAGGCCATGATTAAAGACGGGGTAAAACTTCAGGCATGCATAGCCTGTGCCAGAATGTATGGCGATGAAGTAGTTAATAAGCTTAAAGATTTAGGAATTGAAGTCAAAGGAATGGGAGTTCCCTTATCCAATTATCTCAAAGACGGTTGGAAAACCCTGACTTTTTAGTCAAAAAAAACCACACACTTAGCCAGTTACACCGTCTGGTTGCATTTTGTATCAAAATATCACACAGCTGAACTCGACCCCAAGATTTAGGATTTAAGATTTTGGGTTTGAGATTTTAGATTTTTCGTAAAAACCTATGTTAACTTTTGGTTTTTGCCTTTTGATTTTTGCCTTTTGACTTTTGATATTTCTCCCCATCAAATATATTATCCAAAATGCAAATGGGAATCTAAATTGCTTGTTGAACAGTGTCGTTGTTTCTTATTAATTTGATTTTATTAAAAACCTTTATATGGACGTTTTTTTCCTCTTCAATGTCAAAATCGTTTTGTAAACCAAGCCAAAACTTGGCAGAATTGCCAAAATATGAACTTAACCGTAATGCTGTATCAGCTGTAATTCTTCTTTTACCCTTTATTATTTGTGAAATTCGTGTCTGTGGAATTTCAGTATCTTTTGATAATCTATATGCTGATATTTCCAGAGGTTTAAGAAATTCTTCTAATAAAATCTCTCCCGGGTGAATATTTGATAATTTTCTCATTTTCTTATTCTCCATTATTTGTGATAATCCATAATTTCAACTTCATGTGCATTACTGCTTTCCCATTTAAAAATTATTCTCCATTGGTTATTAATTCTGATGCTATAAAAATCCTTTTCTTTCCCTTTGAGTTTCTCAAGCCTGTTTGACGGCGGAATTCTAAAATCAGATAAATCTTGTGAGTTATTAATCATTCTTAGCTTTCTGCGTCCAACTTGTTGAATCTTTAATGGAATGTTATTTATTCGTACTCCATCCCATATTTTCTCGGTGTTTTTAGAACCAAACGAAAGAATCATACTATCTTGTTGCGTTACTAACGTCAAAGATAAGCAATATATTTTGATTTGACAAACCCCATTAACCCATACCACACTAACCCAAACCCCATTAACCCATACCACACTAACCCAGACCCCATTAACCCATACCACACTAACTCAGACCCCAGACCACTTAACCTCCTAACCAATACTTCATGATTTAAGATTGAAGGTTTGAGATTTTATATTTTTCGTAAACCTATGTTAACTTTTGATTTTTGACTTTTTACTTTTGATTTTTTATATTTATCTATAATTTTCATAAATAAGAAGTAGTTATGAATGATCGACAAAATCAATTTGATAAAAAATTCCTGATACTTGGTGATGCAAATGAAATACAAAGTCACACAAGTGAAGCAAAACTTAAAAAAATTGTTCGTAAGGCAAGAAAAAATAAGCTTCCAGGTATATGGGGAACATTGGGCTGGAAAGATGATAAACCCTTTAACCCTGACATTAGAAATTCAAAATATGGCAATACAAATGAGGATAAAAGAGATGCCTCTGCTATAAGTATCATTAATAACATTAAAAGCTTCAACAATAAAATTAAAAGTATAAGCAATGATGTAGTTGAACGATACATAAATTTCGATGCTGCCGATTTTAATATCAATTGGTCGCAAATAAAGACTTATGAAGATATTCCAGAACTAAGGCTGGATTTATTTGTGGGAGAGATGGAAGGTGCAATTGTTTATTATTACCATCAATATAAAGAAAAATTTGGCCAATTAAACGATGATGCTGTATACGAGCAGTTTATTCAGTGTCAAAAAACAGATGATAACTTTACCACTAAACGCGATAGACTTAGTTATTATTTTAAGCTTTTACCGCCATTTGATTACACAATAACCAATAATGGACAAATAGATTGGTCAGAGAATGAAAGATCCACCTCATTCATAATTAAAATAATAACATTTAAACGGAGTGAAGGAACACCAAAACAATTGCTTAAGAAGTTTTTCAGTAAAGAGAATATTAATTTATTTTCTTCAACAAAAGATGTCAGTGATAAACACCCATTATTCGGCAAAAAGAAAAACGACCTCCTGATTTATGATGGCAGCATTAAAAATAGCTCAGTTGCTTCATCAAAAAAGAACCGTTTCGATATGAAAGGTGCGTTTTTCAAGGTAGATGAAAAGCATAAAATTGACAGAAATAAAAAAACATTGCTACTTATACATGGAACATTCTCCAATACCTTAAATACTTTCGAAGGCCTTATTAAACTGAGGAATGGAGGATCTGAATTAGAAGATTTTTTGTCAAAAAATAATTACAAACAAGTAATAGCATTTAACCACCCTACAATAAGCGCAGATGTTTTTGATAACATCAAGGTTTTAAAAAAACTATTGGGCAATGAAAAATTCAAATATGGAGTAAGTATTTTAGCAGCCAGCAGAGGATGTATTGTAGCCCAGGCCATTGGAGCGGATAAACAAATTCCTTTTAAAGTCGATAAATGCTTAATGTTCTCACCTGCAAATGGTGTAAGATATTTTGATTTTGGTGAAAAATTAGCTACAGGTTTGGGAGTTTTGAAAAAGCTCACAAGTGGTACACCGGCTAATTACATTTTTGCCCTCCTGCAGTTTTCTGCTGATTATTTTATGGATCAACCCGGGGCAAAACAAATGACATTCGGTGAGTCGAGTCTAAACAAAGTATTAAAATCTAAACTAAGCTATACTGATTCTCAATACATTTCAATTGTTAACGATTGGGAGAAAGGACTTATAGATACCAGGAAAAAACGATTTTGGATGAAAATTGCTGATGGTATTATTAAACAGATTCTGGGCAGAAAACACGATTTTGTGGTTGGTGAAGAAGGTCAGGAAAATATGCCTGAAAAATATAAAGTAACACCTGTTTACATGGCATGTACACATTGTAAGTTCTTTGATAAAGGCGAATTACATGAGCGGGAAGGCGAGGAGCTTGTCTTATCTGCTTTTATGTCGAGGTATTTATAAAGAGAAAGATGGTAACTGGACTGAACCGGTAAACATGGAAGATAATAATACAAAAAATCTACAATCTAACAATTTACGGAATAGTAGCTTTAAATCGTTTACTATCCTTATTACAGATAATCTGCATCAGATGCCGTCCTGACATCACAGAACCGGGTATGCCGCCTCCCGGGTATACCCATTGTCCTGCCATATAAAAACGCTTCAATCCCGGAAGCGTTCTGCCCATCGATTTGCCCATAGTCACGGGTGTATCTCTCCATCCCATGTATGAGCCTTGCCAATTACCCGTATAACGTTCATATGTCATAGGAGTAGCTACATCCACAACTTCTATCTCAGCTTTGATGCCCGGAAAACGCTTTTCCAATTGGTTAATCACTGCATCAGCAAGGTTTTTCTTTTCAGACTTGTAGCTTGGAGTATCCTCATATAGTTTTTTCCAGTATTCATATTTAACAGACATAAAAGAGACTATAACTACTGACTTGCCAGCCGGGGCCAAACCAGGATCATAACAATAATGTCGCAAGCTTGCCCAATTGTGAGTTTTCTTGCCAATATTGATAGCTTCCTCAAAGGGCATGATTATCCTATGAGGCTGGTTAGAAAAATCTCTGGCCACCCCTAATGAGATCTGTATGCACGGTCCGTAAATTGGCCATTCGTTATAATAATTATTGATACTGTCATCGATATATTTCCCCTCCAGCATGTCAAAAATTGTTGAATGCCCGTCGGCTGCAGAAATCACTATATCAGCTCTGTGCTCTGTTCCATCTGTTAAACGAATGCCCACAGCCCGATTATTTTCAATAACTACCTTTTCTACACGAGATTTGTAATGAATTTCTCCTCCCAGATCCATGTAACGTTTTTCAATGGCACGTGCAAACTCGAGTGATCCGCCAATAGGGATGCCGGCATTCTTCTTGTGCAAGTCGGCTAATGTTACCATAACAGCCAACACAGAAAAGTTGGGCATATCCTCAAATGTTAAAGGGAATGCTTTACGTAGAAAGGGATCTTTGAAACGGGATGAAAAAGCCTGTATCGAGATCTTACCGTACTTCTGAACGGTTTGTACCCACTGCCTCATATTGGCCATTTTCAACAGGTCGAACAGTCCCATCAGCTCCCTGGGTCTTTTAATTGGCAATTCATGTTGGCCAAGAAGTCGTACGGCACTGCAAAACTCTTCGATAACATCAGCATCTGCCGGAGAAAGTTCCTTCAGATGTTGTTCAAGACGGTCGATATCTGTGTAAACTATCAATGTTTTACCTTCATCTCCTTCAACGCGAATAAATTCCTCGTTGTCAACCATTTGCCGGTCTTGTACAGCTCCCAGTTCCTTATAAAACTGATTAAACATACCGCTGCGTGAACCAACCAACCAGTGAATACACCCATCAATAGTATACTCTTTTCGCTTCCAACTTGTGCACAGACCTCCGGGAATATTGTGTAATTCGAAAATCCTGGACTGATATCCGTTCATTCTGGCATAACAACCTGCAGATAGCCCGGCCATGCCTGCTCCAATAATAATTATTGATTTTTCTGACATTTATTATCCTCCTTTATTTGATTTGGATTATACTTCATTAATCAATATAACATAGCATAACATAACCAATATGCCTTACTTAATGGAAATTCAATTATAATATACAATCTAACGGTGAAGTTATTGATGCAAATTACAAAAATTCAATGAATAATCCACTTAACCAATATACCAATCCACCACTCAACCACTAAACTACTTAACCACTTAACCAACACACCAACCCCCATTCAGCGAATTCAGAAGTATGTTAACTTTTGAATTTTGCTTTTTGAATTTTGAATTCGGTTTTAACTTAGACTTTTTGAAAAATAATCGATATATTCGTATCAATGTTTATAGAAGAATTGAATAAGAGTTTTATTAACACTGAAAATATACATGCAAAAACCTTTAAAATCCTATAATAAACTAAAACCTGCTATTCATGAAAAGTATTAAAAAATTAATTTTGCCGGTAACAGCAACAGCAGTTGCATTTGGTATGACTAATTGCGATAAAGATGAAGAAACTATCGATAAACTGATTGGTCAATGGGAAATTACTGATGTGGATGGTGATCTTGAGGATACGTTTTTATTTGATGACAATGATTATGAGATTAACTTAGAGTTTCACATGAATGGAGATGCAGAGTTTTGCAGCTTATATGAAGATTATTATAAGTATTGTGGTCTTGGAGAATGGGAATGGGCTGATTCTAAAAAGACAGAAATTGAAATGGAATTTTTGGACGGCGAAATCGAAATTTTCTTTGAAATTGATATTTTTGAAGGGGATGAGATTACTGGTGAAATGACCTTTGATTATGATGGTGAAAGCTATAGAGGAGATGTTGTATTAGAACGTGTTTACGAAGATGACAAATAGATAGTTAGTACCAATCCACCATTACACAAATACACCACTCAACCACTTAACTACTTAACCCTGAAAACATACATGCAAAAACCTTTTTTCTATTACAATAATGCTTTTCCTGAGTTTCTTAAAAATAATAATCTTTCGATTATAGTAAGTACATATCAGGCAGGGAAGGTCATTATTATTAGCTCACTTAATGGAAAAACACTACAGCTTTATGCTAAGAATTTTTCAAGGCCAATGGGAATTGCAATGAAAAACGATCAGCTGGCTATAGCTAGTAAAAGCAAGGTCGACCTTTTTTCCAATTCTATTGCACTGGCAAATCACTTCCCGCAAAAACCAAATTATTACGATGCATTGTTTGTCCCACAAACTTCATATTTTACCGGAATGGCAGATATTCATGAGATAGAGTGGGGTAATGAGGGATTATGGGCAGTAAATACATCCTTTTCATGTCTCTGCCAGATGGATGATGAATTTAGCTTTATCCCAAAATGGAAACCTGATTTTATCAGTGAAATTTCACCCGAAGATCGTTGTCACCTGAACGGTTTGGCTATGAAAGACGGGAAACCTGCATATGTTACCCTTTTTGATAAAACTGACACCAAAAATGGTTGGCGAAATCGAAATACGGAAACAGGAATGATAATAGAGATTGAGACAAACAATATTATTACCGAAAAATTACCAATGCCTCATTCTCCTTTACTTTATAATGATAAACTCTATTTCTTATTATCTGCAACTGGCGAAGTAATGAAAATGGATATAAATACAAAACAGATTGATCAAGTTGCGAAACTTGATAATTTTGTGCGGGGAATGGATTTGTATAAAGACTATTTAATTATTAGTTCATCTGAATTGAGAAGTAGTTCAAAAGCCTTTGATAACCTATCAATTGAAAATAAAAATTGTTCTTCAGGAATATACATTATAGAAAGAGAAAGTGGTGAGCTTATTGGGAAATTAACCTTCTCTGATCATATTAAAGAAATCTTTTCGGTGAAGGCCTTACAGAATATTTCAAAAGCAGCAATAATTACTGAAAACGACAAATGGGCACATCAATTTATTTATGCCCCTCAGAATTTAAACTATTGGATAAAACAAAAATAAAATTTATAAAATCTTATTATAAACTAAAACTTGCTATTTATGAAAAGTATTAAAAAATTAATTTTGCCGGTAACAGCAACAGCAGTTGCATTTGGTATGACTAATTGCGATAAAGATGAAGACACTATCGATAAACTGGTTGGTCAATGGGAAATAACCGATGTGGAAGGTGAACTTAAGGATTTATTTTTCTTTGATGACAATGATTATGAGATAAACTTAGAGTTTCACATGAATGGAGATGCAGAGTTTTGCAGCTTATATGAAGATTATTATAAGTCTTGTGGTCTTGGAGAATGGGAATGGGCTGATCCTAAAAAGACAGAAATTGAAATGGAATTTATGGATGGTGAAATCGAAATTATTATTGAAATTGATGATTTTGATGGTGATGAGATTATTGGTGAAATGAAATTTGATTATGATGGTGATATCTATAGCGGAGATGTTGTATTAGAACGTGTTTACCCGGATGGCAAATAAATTATGTCCAAATTTCACAATTTGGTTCACTGGCTTTTCAGCAAGTGGGAAGTCTACACTTGCAAATAATCTTCAAAAATCATTGCTTAAAAAAGGTGTCGAATCTGTTGTTCTTGATGGTGATGAAATTAGAAGAACAGTTAATAGTGATCTTAAATTTACTATTCCCGACAGGGAGGAAAATAATAGGAGAGTTGCTGAAATAGCCAGGATAATTAATAATTGTGGAATAATCTCAATTTGCGCTCTAATATCACCTACTAATAAAATCAGAGATGAAATAAGAAGTATTATTGGTGATGAAAAATTTTTATTAATATATGTTGATACACCAATAAAGGAATGTGAAAAACGAGATAATAAGTTTCTATATCAAAAAGCAAGAGCCGGAGAGATTAAGAATTTTACAGGACTAACATCTATTTATGAAATACCCTTTAATGCAGATATAATTGTAGATGGTTTAAAACCAATAGATGAAAACATTGAAGAACTATTAACAAAATTAAACAGCTATTTACCATAAACTACTACAGACCGTATACCACATTAACTCACTATCCCACA